>JBGVDX010000115.1:0-5809 GCA_045119575.1 Acutalibacteraceae bacterium | reverse complement strand
CCAGTCAACTATAGCAACCTTTGCCTCTTCAACACTCATTCCGTCCATGAATCCCGAGTTAACCATAACACCGGTTGCACAGTCGGTAAAAGCTTCATTTTCAACGTCACCGCCCTTTACAACCTCAACAATCGGGAGATTAAATTTCTTGGCAAACTCCCAGTCGCGAGTATCGTGTGCAGGAACAGCCATAATTGCGCCTGTACCGTAAGAAACAAGGACATAGTCGGATATAAAAATCGGAATTTCGGTGTTATTAACGGGATTTATTGCCTTTACGCCCTCAAGTTTGACGCCCGTCTTATCTTTTGCAAGCTCAGTACGCTCAAAATCGGATTTTTTAGATGCCTCAACCTGATATGCACGGACATCGTCAATGTTTTCGAGCTTATCAGCCCATATTTCAATAAGCGGGTGTTCGGGAGAAATAACCATATAGGTTGCGCCGAAAAGCGTGTCGGGACGGGTTGTGTAAATCATTAAATCGTCGCCGAGAGTTGTCTCAAACTTAACCTCTGCGCCCGTGGAACGTCCAATCCAGTTGCGTTGCTGAGTCTTAACACGCTCTATGTAATCAACGGTATCAAGGTCATTAAGGAGTCTTTCAGCGTATGCGGTAATTTTAAGCATCCACTGGCTCTTTGTTTTACGAACAACTTCGCTTCCGCAACGTTCGCAAACGCCGTTTACAACCTCTTCGTTAGCAAGAACGCATTTACAAGAGGTACACCAGTTAACAGCCATTTCCTTTTTATAAGCAAGGCCCTTCTTAAACATCTGGAGGAAAATCCACTGTGTCCATTTATAGTATTCGGGGTCAGTTGTGTTTATCTCACGTTCCCAGTCAAAAGAAAAACCTAACGATTTAAGCTGTCTTTTAAAATTAGCTACGTTCTGTTTAGTAACGATTTCGGGATGAACATGATTTTTAATAGCAAAGTTTTCGGTAGGAAGACCGAATGCGTCCCAGCCGATAGGATAAAGAACGTTGTAACCCTCAAGTCTTTTCTTGCGGCAAATAATATCAATAGCCGTGTATGAACGGGGGTGACCTACGTGAAGTCCCTGACCCGACGGGTACGGAAACTCAACAAGACCGTAAAACTTCGGTTTATCGCTGTCATTCTTTGCGTGGAAAACGCCGCTCTCGTCCCATTTATCTTGCCATTTCTTTTCAATAGCACTAAAATCGTATTTCATTTATTACTCCTCCTGATTGTCAAGAAATTCTGATACATCAATAATCTTTCCGTCTTGCCATTGTTTATCGAGTGAATAAAATTCTCTCGCCTCACGGGTAAAGACATGAACGATAACGGTATCGTAATCGAGCAAAATCCAGCCCGTAGCCTTGCCTTCGATATGGTGAGGCTCAATACCAACCTGTGAAAGCTGATACTCAACCTCATCGGCGAGCGAACGGACATGAGTACTTGAAGTACCGTTAGCTATAACAAAATATTCAGTAAGAATTGTAAGGTCTCCGACCTCAACAGCCTGAATATCGACCGCCTTTTTTGAATCAAGAGCCGCTATGGCAACCTTTAAAATATCTTTTGTATTCATATGAAACCTCACTTATTCGTAAATACTTCGTTATATGCGTTTAATGTATCGGGGTGAATTGCTCTGCCCTGCTCGGCAAGGTCGATAACCGAAAACTTAAGCGCTTCCTGCATTGCAAGATTTAAATCCTGCATAACATACCTCCTCATATCGTCTACACCGTTATAATCACGGTCGGCCGACGTGAAATCGGCAAGATATATAACCTTTTCCAATAAAGTCATACCGGCTTTTGCCGTTGTATGATATCTAACCGCAGAAATTATTTCATCATCGTCGATTTTAAGCACTCGTTTTATATATTCGCTGCCCAAAATGGCGTGCCATAATTTCGGCGCCTGTTTTTCGATATCGGTCGGTATTATACCAAAGTCGTCAAACATTTTCAACATATCTTCTTTCGGAGTATCCTTGATTATATCATGAAGTATACCCGCTATATATGCTTTATCTTTGTCACAGCCGTATTTTTCGGCAAGTTTTACCGCTTCATCGGCAACGCAAAGAGAATGAATGTACCGTCTTTCGGTTAATTTCGGTTTTATTATATCCTTATAGTTTTCTGTCATTTAATTCACCTGAACAAATTGTGCTTATTTATATAATTTAAAACATTTTTCGGTAACATACTGTCGGCATTTCCACCTGAATTAATAGTGTTTCTTATTTCAGTAGATGAAATTTCAACGGTAGGTGTATCAATTATAATGCATTCACCGCCGTCAGCTTCAACCAACTTTGCATATTCCTCTAATTCAGCTAAGCCGCCGTCACGAGGAACAACGCAAACCGTCGCCAGCTTGATTATTTCCTCGTATTTAAACCAAGTTTTAAACGTCAAAAACATATCGGCGCCGCAAAGCATATAAAGCTCCGCGTCGGAATATATTTCGTGCAACTTCGCAAGCGTAATTACGCTGTAGCTCTTTTGCTCAGCCTTAATTTCAATATCGCTTACCTCGGTATTGTCAAAGCCGTCAAACGCCAAGCGGCAAAGGTTTATCCTGTCCTCACCCAAAAGCAAATCTCCGTTTACCGCCTTATGTGGAGGCATATAAGTAGGAATAATAAGCGTTAAATCGGGATTAACAGCCTTTTGTGCCGCTTTGCACATGGCAATATGTCCGTTATGCACGGGGTTAAAGGTGCCGCCGAAAATTAATATTTTCATTTTACCAACTTTATTTCCTTATGTTCCTTACTTTCACGGTAAAGAATGAATTTCCAACCGATTACCTGAACGACATCGGCTTTAACCTTAACCGCAATTTCGTCCGCAACTTCTCTTGCGGTCATATTTGAATTTTCAAGCACAGTAAGCTTGATAAGCTCGCGTGCCTCAAGAGCGTCATCAACCTGTTTAATAAGAGCGTCGCCGATTCCGCCTTTACCGATATGAACTATCGGCTGAATTGCATTTGCAAGACCTCTGAGCTGGGCTCTTTGTTTACTTGTAAGCATTTACAATCTCCTTAAGAAATCATTTAATTTTTCTTTAAGCAGTCGCATTGCGATACCTCTGTGACTGCAGCTATCTTTTTCTTCCGACGACATTTCAGCAAAGCTTTTTCCGTCATGAATAAACAACGGGTCATATCCGAAACCGCCGTCTCCTAATCTTTCATGAGCTATTAAGCCTTCACATTCACCGCGAACGAAAAAATAGTTATCCTCCGAAATATAACAGCATACCGCGCAAACAAACCTGGCTGTTCTTTTTTCATCGGGAACATCTTTTAAATTTTCAAGCAATTTATTATTATTGCTGTCACTGTTACCGTCACCCGCATAACGAGCTGAATATATGCCGGGGGCTCCGTTAAGCGCATCAACGCAAAGGCCCGAGTCGTCGGCAATAGACGGCAAACCCGACTGTAAAGAAACGGAACGTGCCTTTAATAAAGCGTTTTCTTCAAAAGTATCTCCGTTTTCCTCAACGTCATCAAAAGGAAAATCAAAATCTTTTTCGCATTTAACCGTTATGCCCAAAGGCATTAAAATGCGTTGCATTTCCTTTAATTTATCGGGATTTTTAGTAGCAAGAATAAAATCCATAATCAAACTCCCGTTTCAAACAAAGCGTTGGCAAAATCTTCAGGAACAAAAGGCTGTAAATCGTCGATTTGCTCTCCGACACCGATGAATTTTACCGGAATATTAAGTTCGTCCTGAATTGTTACAACTACGCCGCCTCTTGCTGTACCGTCAAGCTTTGTAAGTACGATACCGCTTATTTCGGTAACGTTACTGAATTCTTTTGCTTGATTAACGGCGTTTTGTCCCGTTGTTGCATCCAAAACAAGCAACGCTTCCATATCTGCATCCGGCAACTCGCGTTTAACAATTCTGAAAATCTTGGCAAGCTCGTCCATAAGATTTTTCTTGTTATGAAGTCTGCCTGCGGTATCGCAAATAATAACGTCGGTACCCTTTGCTTTAGCCCTTGAAATAGTATCGTAAACAACAGAAGCAGGGTCGGAGCCTTCGGCGTTGCTAATCATGGGTACTCCTGCACGGTCAGCCCAAACGCCAAGCTGGTCAATTGCGGCTGCACGAAAGGTATCAGCGGCGCCGAGAATAACGCTCTTGCCTTCATTTTTTAGTTGTAAAGCAAGCTTACCGATTGTTGTTGTTTTACCGGCGCCGTTAACGCCGATTACAAGAATAATTGACGGTTTTGTGTTAATTTTAAGCTCAACGTCGCCCGTAACCATTTCGGCAACTATTTCTTTAAGCATGCCTTTGATTAATGCGGGGTCAGTAACGCCGTCTCTTTTAATTCTTGCTCGTAATTCGTCACAAATTTTACCCGACGTATTTACTCCTATGTCGGACATAATAAGTATTTCTTCAAGCTCCTCAAACAACTCTTCGTCGATTTTTGTAAAGCTGTTTACAAGTCCCGTCAAAGCACCCATAAATGAGTCTCTTGTCTTTTTAAGCCCGTCGCTGATTTTTTTGAAAAAGCCCATTTTTACTCCTATCTATCTAAGTTCATTTGCTGTTCAATTTGGGAAACATTAAGTTCAAGCAGCTTTGTAATTCCCTTTTCTTGCATTGTTACGCCGTAAAGCATATCCGCCTCTTCCATTGAGCCGCGTCTGTGCGTAACAACAATGTACTGCGTTGCTTCGGTCATGCGGCGTAAATATGCCGCAAAACGTGTAACGTTAACGTCGTCAAGTGCGGCGTCAACCTCATCGAGAATACAAAACGGCGGCGGGTTAACCTTCATAATGGCGAAGTAAATTGAAATAGCGATAAGCGCTTTTTCACCGCCGGAAAGCTGTTCGATAATAGAAATATTTTTGCCCGGAGGCTGAACAATAATTTCAATTCCCGATTCAAGAACATTATCGGGGTCGCTAAGCCTAAGCTCGGCGTTTCCGCCTCCGAAAAGTTCGGCAAATACCTTTGAAAAATGCTTGTTAATCTCATCAAATCGGCTGATAAATAAGGTTTGCATTTGACCGGTAAGCTGGTTGATAAGCTTATTAAGCTCGTTTCTTGATTTTTCAACGTCGGCAAGCTGAGCCGATAAAAATTCGTATCTTTCGCTAACCTCTTTATATTCTTCAATCGCTGATAAGTTAACGCTGCCCAAAGACTTAATTTTGCTTTTAAGTTCGGAAAGCCTTTTATTTGCGGAGGAAATATCGTCAATGACTATTCCCTTCGCTTCAGCTTCCGTTCTTGTTAAACCGTATTCATCATAAAGTTTGCGAATCGTATCGTCATAGTCACGCACCATAGCCGATTTACGTTCTTCAAGACGGGCAAGCTCGCCGCTAAGGCGTTCTCTGTCACCAAGTCTTTCGCGTTCACTTTGGCGCAACTCGTTAATTTGCTTTTCAACCTCGTCACGCTCGGCGTTATAGCTTTTTATAGAGAAAATCGACTGCTGTGAACGTTCGCGCAGTTTAGCAGATTGGTCAGCCAAATCGGAAATAATAACTTCAATATTTGCGTTTTGCTTTGTAATTATATCAATTTCAAGCATAAGCTCGTCGGCCTTTGCCGATTGACCGTTTATACGTGCGTTAAGCTCAAGCACAGCGGCACTAAGAAGCTCAACCTCCTTCTTAAGAGTAAAGGACTGTGCCGAAATATCGGCCGCCTTTGCACTAAGAGCCTCACGTTGTTTAGAGGTGGTGTCTCTGCCTCCTGTAAGGGAAATAAGCTGTTTATTAAGTTCATTCGACTTGAGTTCGTTTTCGCTGATTTTATCGTTAGTTTCTTTTTC
>JBGVDX010000114.1:0-7608 GCA_045119575.1 Acutalibacteraceae bacterium | reverse complement strand
AAATTCATGGTGCTGTCGCCACCCATCATCTTGCCCATTCGCTTGGACCAAAAGAAGAAGAGCGCAACTATTACCACAATCATTAAAATGCTCGGAAGGAAGGAAATTATCCACGAGCCCTCGTTGCCCGGCTCGTAATCGTACTTGATTTTTTCCTCGGGCTTAGCGGTTTTATTGTATTCTACGACGTACTCGTTAATATCGTTGTAGAAAATATCGGAGCTCGGAACGGTATATTTGTATTCCTTTTTATCACTGCGCTGAGTGTAGTAAAGCTCGCGTTTGTTGATATTAAGGCTGAATTCAGAAATTTCGTTATTATAAAACTTTGCGATTATTTCCGAATAATTTGCCTTTTCAACCTTTTGATTAACCTTTGTTACCGCAAAAATGCTGACGAAAATCAGCACGGGTATAAGGATTAACAAAAGGGTGTTACGTACATTTTTCTTCAAAAACAACATCTCCTTAAACGGGGTTTATAGTTAAGCAATCATTTTTCGTATACCGCGGGCTTAAGAACGCCGAGGTAAGGCAGATTGCGGTATTTTTCGTCATAATCAAGTCCGTAGCCGACAACAAATTCATCGGGCACGACTGCGCCGACGTAATCAGCCTTTATGTCGGCTTCGCGGCGGGCAGGTTTATCAAGGAAAGTACAGATTTTTACGCTGCTCGGGTTGCGGGTAAGGAGCATTTGCTTTACGTTGCTTAACGTCTTTCCCGAATCAAGAATATCCTCTACCAAAAGCAGGTCGTAATTTCTTAAATCAATGTCCAAATCCTTTAGGATTTTTACACTGCCGCTTGACGAGGTGCCCGATCCGTATGACGACACGCACATAAAGTCAATTCGACAATGTATATCAATGGCTCGCATAAGGTCGGCCATGAAAACAACCGAGCCCTTTAAAATACTTACCATGAGTAAATTCTTATCCTTATAGTCTTTGCTGATTTGCTGTCCTAAATTCGCAATTATATCGGCAATTTCTTTTTCAGAAAGAAGCACCTTTTCAATATCGTTTTTCATTTTATTTCAACTCCCGAAAAAATTAGAATTCTTTTTGTATTTTCCTCCGCAAGCACGCGTTGGTCACAGCCTATTCCCAAAACCGAGACAACGCCGTCATCGTCGGCTATAACGGGGATTTTTTCGCGCGTATCTGCGGGTATTTTCATTTCGCAAAACAGCTTTTTAAGACTTTTTTGGGGACGGCCGTTAAGACGAATTTTATCGCCCGATTTTCTTGGCCGCATTGTAAGGTCTCCATTTATTTTATCATAATCTATACTGTCATTTGCTAATAAATTATTAAAACTTTCGCCCTCTTTAAGCTCACATTTTACCGAAAAGGAGCCAAAATCGACGGTTTTATTAATAAATTCGGAACTGGGTATTGCGGAAATTTTTTCGGCTTTAAAATCGCCGTAAAAACGCAAATCCCCATTTTTTACTTCGGCGAAAAAGTTTCCGCTTAACTGACACTTGCCGCTTTTTTTGCGGATAATTCCGCAAACCATCTCGGTATGCACCGAGTCGGGAAGCAAGCCCGTTTCACGCTCGCAAATAAGTCGAACGGTGCGAGACAAAACAGCGTTATGACTTTTATCAAGCTCGCCGCAGTCGTAGCCGTCGGCTTTTTTCGCCGATTTTACAACGGTTTCGGCAAGCGATAAAACCAGCTCGTCCGCATCACGCAAGGTTTCGCTAAATCGGGAAACGCCGTCGCACAAGGACGGGTTAATTTCCTTCATTTCGGGGATAATTTTATGCCTTATGCGGTTACGGGTATAGTCGTCGGTTAAATTACTGCTATCGGTAACGAAGGAAATTCCGTTTTTTTCGCAATAATTTTCGATATCCTTACGACTACATAAAATAAGGGGACGAATAATGTTATCCCGTTTAACGGGGATACCGCAAGCGCCGGTTATTCCCGTGCCTCTTATGAGGTTAAAAAGCACCGTTTCGGCGTTGTCGTCGGCGGTATGCGCCGTAGCAATTTTACCGTCCGCCACCTCCGCCAAAAACGCATAGCGAACCCGTCTTGCACATTCTTCGCAACTCTCGCCCTGTTTTTTTAAGGCGGGGATATCGAATCTGCCGACAGAAAGTGGGACGCCCAAATTTTCGCACAAATCACGTACAAACCACTCGTCACGGTCGGATTCCTCGCCGCGGAGCATATGGTTAACGTGGGCGGCGGTAACGGTAAGGCCGAATTTTTCCCGTATAGCCAAAAGCCCGTAAAGCAACGCCGTTGAATCGGCGCCACCCGAAAGCGCAACGGTTACCCTATCCCCCGTTTTAAGCAAATTGTAACGTGTGACGGCCGCCAAAAGTTTATCTTGCATCGTTTGCCACCGCTCCGGTTGCAACCGAGGTAAAGCGAGTATACTGGCCGTCCCAATAAAGCGGGATATCACCCGTTCTGCCGTGGCGGTTTTTTGCAACTATGCAAACCGCCTGATGCTCGTCGGCATGCTGTTCGGGGTCGTCCTTTTCGGTGTCGTAGTAATGTTCACGGTAAAGGAAAAGCACGATGTCGGCGTCCTGCTCGATTGAGCCCGAGTCTCTAAGACTTGAAAGAGAGGGACGGCGGCTTTTTTTATCGGGGCCTTCGCCGCCACGGTTAAGCTGAGCGGCGCAGATAATAGGAACGTTAAGCTCCTTTGCCATGTTCTTTAAGTTTTGCGTAATATCGCCGATAATTTGTACCTGATTATCGGTTTTTCTTGTCGACGCCATAAGTCCGAGGTAGTCGATAATTACCAAATCAACCTTCGGCATACGGCGAAGCTTAGCCTTCATTTCGTTTACGGTAATTCTTGTTGTTTGGTCAACGTAGATTTCCGCCTTAGACAGAATTTCGGTTGCCTGGACAAGATTTGACCATTCGTTGCCTTCGATTTTGCCCGTTCGGAGCTTTTCGCTGGCAATACATGCCTCCGCCGAAAGCAAACGCTGCGCCAACTGGTCTCGGGTCATTTCAAGCGAGAAGAAGCAAACGGTCTTTTTCTCTTTAAGAGCTACGTGGCGGGCAATATTGAGCGCGAAGCTCGTTTTACCCATACCGGGGCGGGCACCTAAAATAATAAGGTCGCTTTTATTAAGCCCCGTAATCATATCGTCAAGGGCATTAATTCCGCACGGGATACCGACGTAATCGCCGCGAGTTTCCTCGTCGTTAAGGCGGTCGATACGGTAAATTGTCTCGTTGCGGAGCACGTCACGAATATGTACTAAGCCTGATGCCTCTCTGCCCTTTCTGATATCGTAAATACTTTGCTCGGCGCGCTCGATAAGCTGGCTCGAATTATCAACTCCGTCTTCTATATCGGCGACAATTCGCTGAGCCGTTTGCATAAGCGAACGGGAATAATATTTATCCTTAACTATGTCGATATATGCGTCAAGGTTGGCGGCGGAGGGCACCATTTGAATTAGCTGAGTAATATAAGCCTTGCCCCCTGCGTCGTCGTATATTCCGCGGGCTTTAAGCTCGTTTAATACGGTGACATGGTCGATTGTTTTGCCAAGCATGTACATATCGCTGAGCACGTTGTAAATCGCCTGATGTTGGGTGATGTAAAAATGCTCAGGTTTGATATTTCCGCTCAGCTTGTCCATGCTGTTAGGCTCAATAAGCACCGAGCCGAGTATAGACTGCTCAGCTTCGGCGCTAAACGGCGTCATGTGTCCGCCGAGTAAATCGAAATTTTGGTTATCAGCCATATTTAACCTCTTATAAAATATGTTTTATTCTGAAATCTTTACGGTTACGGTAACCTTTGCAACAATGCCGTTATAAAGCTTTACTTCGGCGGCGAAATCGCCGGCACCTTTTATGTCGCCGACGGTAATTTTTCGGCGGTCAATGTCAACCGAGAACTGCTTTTTAATTTCTTCGGCGATTTCCTTTGACGTAATAGCGCCGTAAAGCTTACCCGAAGCGCCCGCCTTTGCAAGAATTACAACCGTTTGGCCGTTTATTTTGTCGCAAATGCTTTGAGCGGCTTTTTTCTCTTCGGCGATATGAAAAGCCTTTGAATCCTCGCGGTTTTTAAGCTCGGTCATTGCCTGAGCGTCGGCGTTTACAGCCAAGTTCCGCGGAAAAAGAAAGTTGCGCGCATAGCCGTCGGAAACCGAAACCATTTCGCCCTTTTTTCCTTTACCCTTTACATCTGCGGTAAGTATAACCTTCATATTTATTCACTCCTGAAAACTTAAAATTATCTTTGTTCTTCGCGATATTTGTCAATAGCCGCGGCAAGCCTTCTTACCGCGTCGTCCATTGTACAGTCGGAAAGCTGCGCCGCCGACATGGTCAAATGGCCGCCTCCGCCTAAGGTTTCCATTATAAGTTGGACATTTACGGCGCCGAACGAACGCGCCGAAATATTAATTACATCGCCCGAATTAAACAAAACGAACGAGGCGTTTACTCCTTCGATACCGAGCATTTCGTCGGCCGCCTGGGACGCAGCAATTCGTATGTCCCTATCGTCAGAATCGGTACGCGAGATAGCGCAGTCGCCGTAAACATGGCTGTCGGCGATAATAGCGGCACGCTCTTTATAAACGTTATAGCCGCTTTTGAAAAAGCCCTTAACCGTTACGGTTGATGCGCCGCAGCCTCTTAAAAACGCCGACGCCTCAAAGGTACGCACGCCCGAATGTAACACGAAGTTACGGGTATCGAGCATTATTCCCGAAAGCAAAGCCTCGGCTTCAATTTTACCGATTTTCGGTTGAATATACTGGACAAGCTCGCTTACCAGCTCGCACGCCGACGAAGCATAGGGGTCATGATAAAATATAACCGCGTCGTCGATATGGTCAACCGTTTTGCGGTGATGGTCGATTACAACGCTTGCCTGACAAACGTCGTATAATTCGGGGCAATCAAGGAAATTGCGGCGGTGGGTGTCGCAAATTATAAGCAAGGTGCGGTCGCCGACAAGCGACAACGCCGCCTCCGGCGTAGTTACGCAATCGGCATAGCCGTTTCTTTCAACGTAATCTATAAGCTGCCCGCAAAGGGATTTTTCTCGGTTTACGACGATATAAGCCGATTTTCCTAAAGAACTTATCGCACTGAACATTCCGAAACAGGCGCCGAAGCTGTCAAGGTCGGCGAAACGGTGGCCCATGAGCAGGATATTATCACTGCCTTCGATAAGCTCCTTTAACGCCGAGGCAACAATTCTTGTACGCACTCGTGTGCGCTTAGACGTGCTGGACGAAGCGCCGCCGAAAAATTCGTAATCGTCGTCGGTTTTAACCGCCGCTTGGTCGCCGCCTCTGCCTAACGCCATGTCAAGCGACTGGCGCGCCATATCCTCACATTCAAGGACGCTTTCGCTTCCGTGGCCAACGCCGATAGAGAGGGTTGCGTGGCCTTTTTCGCCGAAGTCAATGGCACGAACCTGCTTTAAAAGGTCGAACCGCTCGTTCATTGCAACCGAAAGATAAAATTCGTCGGTTACGAGCAAGTAGTTGTCTCCGCCGAGTTTATAGTACATACAGTCAAGCTTGTTTGCGTAGTCCTCAATTTTCTTGCTTATTGCGGAAACGATTTCCGCCTTTTCGCTGTCACGGGCGCCGCGCTGAAGCTCCTCTAAATTGTCGATAGTTATAAGCATAACGACGGGAAGGTTGTCGTTATAGCGTTTTACAAGATTTTCGTAATCGGTTGTGTTAACAAAATAACACATCGTTCCGCCGCCGACGATATCCGACGCATATACTCGGTAATTTCCCGCGGCAATTTCGATATCAGCATAGCCGCCCCTTGCACAGTCAATTTGCGACAATGTTATAACAGTGTCGCAGCTTTTACCGTAAATATCTCTGCCGTTCAAAATTTCGTTACGGAAAGAGGAATTGTACCAAACAACCTCATCGCCGTTCAACGATAAAGCGGGAATTCGCAGCTTTTCCATAAGCGGAGAGTTGCCCGAGGTTTGCTTTTCGATATCGGTAACTAAGCCGCGAAGCTGGTTGTTGCGGGTAAAGTAAATTACGGTAAACGCGCCCAAGCAAATAAGCGCAACAGCCGAGCCGACAAAGCCGAGAACGGTATTATATATCCCCAAGATGAGCGACAAAACGATAAGCCCCGCCGACATTACGGCAGCGGTTACAAGAAAGGAATGTTTAATTTGTTTCATGCCGCCTGACCGCCTCCCTTTTTATATATAAATTCGGTCGTTAAATCTCCATTATTATCGGTAAAATCATGGGCGAACGCTTTGTACGTTCGTAAAGGTAACGGGATAAATCGTCACGCACCTTTTGCTTGATGGTTGCCCAGTCCCTGCCCTGATAAGAGTCAAGAACGTTGCAGACAACGCGCTTTGCGTCGATAATAAGCTCCTCCGCTTCCCTTACATATACGAAGCCGCGAGTTACGATGTCCGGACCCGCTAAAATATCGCCCGAAACGCTGTCGATAGTCATGACAACGGCGATAAGTCCGTCTTCGGCAAGATGCTTTCTGTCTTTTAATACGATATTGCCGACGTCGCCTACTCCGTAGCCGTCAACCAACAATCTGCCCGCGGGTACGGTGTTGACGATTTTAACGTTATCCTCGGTGACCTCAACAACGCTGCCAATTTGGGCAATAACGATATTCTTTTTGTCGGTGCCGAGACTTTCGGCGATTCTTGCGTTCTTTACAAGATGCTTATACTCGCCGTGAAGCGGCATATAGTATTTCGGCTTGGTTAAGGTATGGATAAGCTTAATTTCCTCGGCACAAGCGTGTCCCGAAACGTGGACATAATACATGCGCTCGTAAATTACCTCGGCGCCGAGTTTCATGAGCTCGTTTACTACACGGGAAACGGTTTTTTCGTTGCCCGGTATAGGCGTTGCCGATATGATTATAAGGTCGCCAAAACCGACGTCAACCTTGCGGTGGTCGGAAAATGCCATACGGTGCAACGCCGACATGGGCTCGCCCTGAGACCCCGTAGTAATAATAACAATGTTTTCGGGCGGATATTTGCGGATAGCGTCAATGTCGATTAAGACACCCTCGGGTACGTTAAGATAGCCGAGCTCGCTTGCAACCGAAACAACATTTATCATACTTCTGCCGGAAACGGCTACCTTTCGCGAACAACGTACCGCTTCGTCAATAATTTGTTGAATTCGGTGAATGTTCGACGAGAAGGTTGCGACGATAATTCGCTTATTCTGCGCCTGAGAAAAAAGGTTTTCAAAAGAATTGCCGACGGTGCGTTCGCTGGGGGTAAAGCCTTCACGTTCGGCGTTGGTGGAGTCGGTAAGAAGCATTGTAACCCCCTCCGCACCCAGTTCGCCGAAACGGGCAAGGTCGATAACGTCGCCGTCAATAGGCGTTGTGTCGATTTTAAAGTCGCCCGTGTGGACAAAAAGTCCGCCGGGGCAACGGATTGCAAATCCGACAGAGTCGGGTATAGAATGGTTCACGTGAATAAACTCAACGTCAAAGCAACCGGCTTTAACATGGTCGGTCGGACTGCATACACGCAGGTCGCCCATTATTCCGTGTTCCTTTAATTTTCCTTCCACTAGGCCTAACGTAAGGCGAGTACCGTAAACGGGCAGGTCAA
>JBGVDX010000113.1:0-4101 GCA_045119575.1 Acutalibacteraceae bacterium | reverse complement strand
AAAGCGATTACAGCGCCGCGTATTAAATATGCCGACGGGTCGCCGAGGGGGCTTCTGCCTACACATTCAACCTGTGTTCCTTCGATTAAACCAATATCTAAAAAGCGCCGCCGCATACTACCGGTCGTATTTAAAGTGCTGATGAATGCCGTTTCGCCGGGCGATATATCACCAAGACACATTTTTTGATTCATTAAATTATAACGCCCTTCATAAAAAAGTATGGATATTCGCTATGATATCTTATTCTGAATTTTGGATATTGTGACACAAAATAAAAATTGTTAAAAAATATTCAAAAAATATTCAAAAAATACAAATTAGGCATTGACTTTAACGATTTAAAGCGATATAATTAACCTATCTCATAAATAAGGGGAGTACATATTATGAAAAAAATTCTTGCATTTGTTTTAGCTGCCGTAATGCTTTTCTCGTTTGCGGCTTGCACTTCTTCAAACGATGATGTTGCTGATAACGGCGAAAAAGTGTATACTATCGGTATTTGTCAGCTCGTTCAGCATCCTGCGCTTGACGATGCTACAAAGGGCTTTAGAGATGCCCTTACCGAAAAGCTTGGAGACAAGGTTGTTTTTGATGAACAGAATGCTTCCGGTGAAGCTACTAACTGCACAACAATTACTTCTAAGTTTGTTTCCGATAAGGTTGACCTTATTATGGCCAACGCTACCGATGCACTTGCCGCAGCTTCTCAGGCTACCGATACTATTCCGATTGTAGCTACTTCTATTACCGATTATGCTACCGCTCTTGGTATTACTGATTGGACCGGAAAAACCGGATTTAACGTAACGGGTACTTCTGACCTTGCACCGCTTGCTGAACAGGCAAAAATGATTAAAGAGCTTGTTCCTACAGCAAAGAATGTTGCTATTCTTTACTGCTCGGCTGAAAAGAACTCAAAGTACCAGGCTGACGTTATGATTGCTGAACTTAAAACTATGGGCATCAGCGCAAAAGAGTACACCTTCGTTGATACAAACGATGTAAACTCTGTAACACAATCTATTGTAAATGACAAGTGCGATGCTGTTTTTGTTCCTACTGATAACACTGCTGCTTCCAATACCGAAGCTATCAATAACGTCCTTGAACCGGCTAAGATTCCGGTAATTGCCGGTGAATCCGGTATTTGTACCGGTTGCGGTATCGCTACACTTTCAATCAGCTACTATGACCTCGGATACATTACCGGTGAAATGGCTTACGAAATTCTTGTTAATGGCAAGAACCCTGCCGATATGGATATTCAGTTTGCTGCTGCACCTGAAAAGAAATATTTAAAGAGCAGAGCTGATGCTCTTGGTATTACCATTCCCGACGGTTATGCACCTCTTGACGAGGCATAATTAAAGATTTAATTAAATAATAAAAAGCGGTATGCTATTTGTTATACCGCTTTTTGTTAGTTTTAAGGAGTTTTTTTATGATAGAGTTTATTCAGTCTTTGCCGTCCCCAATTGCTCAAGGTATGATATGGGGAATTATGGCTATCGGTGTTTATATTACGTTTAAAATCCTTGATTTGGCTGACCTGACGGTTGACGGCTCGCTCGGTACGGGTGGGGCCGTGCTTGTCATTCTTACTACACAGAACAATGTTAATATTTATGTAGCATTGGCCGTTGCGTTTGTCGCGGGTTGTTTAGCGGGCCTTGCCACAGGTATTTTACATACAAAATTCGGTATACCCGCAATTCTTGCCGGTATATTAACACAACTTGCCCTTTATTCCATAAACCTCGGCATAATGGGCGGACGTGCTAATACTGCAATCAGTTGGCGCAACTTTGACCTTATTGTTTCATCAAAAACTGACCAGCTTGGTTTTACAATTCTCAAGTGCTTTATTTTCATTGCTATAATTATCGGAGTGCTGTATTGGTTCTTCGGTACGGAGCTTGGCCATTCCATTCGAGCGACCGGTTGCAATCAGAATATGGCTCGTTCCAACGGTATCAATACCGATACAAGAAAGATTATGGGACTTGTTCTTTCCAACGGCATCGTTGCTGTTGCGGGCGGTCTGCTTTCTCAGTTTAGCGGTAGCGCCGATATCAATATGGGACGCGGTGCAATAGTAATCGGACTTGCTGCAGTAATTATAGGCGAGGTTTTGTTCGGCAAAATATTTAATAATTTCGCTCTTCGTCTTTTGGCAGTTGTGGTAGGCGGTATTGTATACTACATTGTTATTGCTATCGTTCTTAAGCTTGGTCTTAATGCGAATAACCTTAAGCTGTTCTCTGCAATTGTAGTTGCTTTCTTTCTTGCAATTCCTTATTGGAAATCCAAGATTTCTTTTAAGAATAAAAAAACCAAAAAGGAGGTCGTAAATAATGCTTAAAATCGAAAATGTTTACAAGACCTTCAATCCCGGTACAATTAATGAGAAAAAGGCTTTGCAGGGAATTAACCTTGTTTTAAATGACGGCGATTTTGTGACAGTAATCGGCGGTAACGGTGCCGGTAAGTCAACTATGCTTAATATGATTACAGGTGTTTATCCTGTTGATAGCGGCAAGATTGAAATCGACGGCATTGATATCACGAAGAAACCTGATTACAAGCGTGCTAAATATTTCGGTCGAGTATTTCAGGACCCAATGATGGGCACAGCCGGCGATATGCAAATTGAGGAAAATCTTGCTTTAGCTCTCCGTCGCGGTAAGCCGAGGACGCTTAAATCCGGAATTACTTCGAAAGAAAGAGCCATGTTTAAGGAGATTTTAGCGCCCCTTGACCTTGGTTTGGAAAATCGACTTACATCAAAGGTCGGCTTGCTTTCCGGCGGTCAAAGACAAGCTATCACCTTGCTTATGGCAACTTTGCAAAACCCGAAGTTGCTGATGCTTGATGAGCATACAGCTGCTCTTGACCCTCAAACCGCGGCTAAGGTTCTTGCCCTTACCGAGAAGCTTGTTTCACAGGAGAAAATTACAACTCTTATGATTACTCATAATATGAAGGATGCTATTACTTACGGTAATCGCCTTATAATGATGAATAACGGAAGGATAGTATTTGATGTTTCCGGAGAAGATAAGTCAAAGCTTACTATCGAGGAGTTAATTCAAAAATTCTCCGAAACGGGTGGAGATATGCCCAGCGACCGTTCTTTGCTTCAAAATTAAAAAAAGAGAAGACTTGATATTGCTTTTTGAACGATATCAAGTCTTTTTTTGTTGCTAAATTGGTTGATAAAAGGTATAATTGAAACAACATAATATTGACGGTGATTTTATGCTTATAAAAAACGCACAGCTTAAAAACGGAATATATGACATTCGCATTGATAACGGAATAATATCCGATATCGGTATTTTTGATGAGCCTTGCGACATTGACGCAGAGGGAAAAAGGGTAATACCGGGTTTAATTGATACGCATATTCACGGATTCGGCGGGCACGATGTGTCCGATTTTAATCTTGAAGCGATAAGTGTGTCGTTGGCTAATTCAGGCACTACAACATGGTTTCCCACAACAATGACCGACAGCATAGAAAATCTTAATAAAATTACATTACAAAATATAAATGTGAAAGGCGCAAATATAGCTGGTTTTCATTTGGAAGGCCCGTATATATCCAAAGCTAAAAAAGGCGCTCAAAACGAGAATTTTATTAAAAATCCCGATATTGATGAGCTTAAATCGCTGAACAACATTAAAAATATGACAGTAGCGCCTGAACTTTCGGGAATGTTTGATTTTATAAAAAAAGCCGATTGTCATATTTCAATTGGACATACGTGTTGCAGCTATGACGAAGCAATTCTTGCAATAAATACGGGTGCTGACTGTTTGACGCACACCTTTAACGCTATGCCTTCCATTTTACACCGAAATGTGGGACCGATAGGGGCAGCATTTGAAAATGGAATCTACGCTGAGTTAATATGTGACGGTTTACACGTTGATAAAACGGCTGTTTTAATGTTATATAAATTATTCGGTAGCGATAGAATTATTTTTATAAGTGATTGTATCCGGCCTGCCGGTTTACCTAACGGAAAATATTCTTCGGGCGGTATAGAGGTTACAATGAACGACGGAGTACTGACCGTTCATGACGGCGTT
>JBGVDX010000112.1:0-3232 GCA_045119575.1 Acutalibacteraceae bacterium | reverse complement strand
GTTGCCGTTAAGGTCAACGTACTGGGTTGCGATTTGGCCGTTGGCCTTAAGCTGTTCAAGGACAGCCGGCTCGGCAATAAAGCGACCTTCGCCGTGGGAAATCGGCACGTTGTAAATCTCACCGACGTTGGTAAGAGCAAGCCACGGAGAATTGTTAGAAGCAACACGGGTTGCAACAATTTTTGACTGGTGGCGGCCGATTGTGTTAAAGGTAAGGGTCGGACAATGCTCGTCGGTATCTATAATCTTTCCGTAAGGAACAAGGCCGAGTTTAACGAGCGCCTGGAATCCGTTACAGATGCCGCACATAAGTCCGTCGCGTCTTTCAAGAAGGTCGGTTACCTGTTCCTTTACGGCGGCGTTGCGGAAGAAGGCGGTAATAAATTTACCGGAGCCGTCGGGCTCGTCACCGCCGGAAAAACCGCCGGGGATAAAGATTACCTGAGACTGCTTAACCTTGTCGGCAAATTGCTCTACGCTGCGGGCGATACCGTCGGCGGTGAGGTTGTTGATTACGAAAATTTCAGCCTCAGCGCCTGCGTCCATTGCCGCTTTCGCGGAGTCAAATTCGCAGTTTGTGCCAGGAAATACGGGGATTAAGAAGCGCGGCTTGGCAACCTTGACAGCGGGAGCGGAAACTTTACCGTCGGTATAGGAGATATTTTCGATTTTCTTATTCTCGGTGCCGATGTTGCAGGAATAGACGCTTTCAAGCTTATCCTCATAAGTTGCCGAAAGTTCGGCAAGAGAAACGCTCTTATCGCCCAAAGAAACAGCAGCGTCGTCGGTTACAAAGCCGATTGTATTTTCGGTATAAACGTCCTCGGTTACCTCCAAAATAAAGGAGCAATAGTTATAGCCGAAGATGTCCTTGGCGGTCATGTTATCGGCGTACTTAAAGCCGTAGCCGTTACCGATAGCCATTTTAAACACAGCCTCGGCAACGCCGCCAATACACGGAGTATAGCAAGCAACGGCCTTGCCCGAACGCATAAGCGAGGTAACGGCAGCGAAAAGGTCAAGTAAAGACTCGGTTTTCGGTAAGCCGTTTTCGTCCAATTCGGGTTTAAGCATAACAACGCGATTACCCGCCCTTTTAAATTCCGGAGACACGATTTCGCCGACCTTACCGATTGTAACGGCAAAGGAAACAAGCGTAGGCGGAACGTCAAGCTTTTCAAAGGAGCCGCTCATGGAGTCCTTGCCGCCGATAGCGCCGATACCAAGCTCTTTTTGAGCACGGAAAGCGCCGAGAAGCGCGGCAAGCGGTTTACCCCAACGGGCAGAATCCTTATTAGGACGTTCAAAGTATTCCTGGAATGTTAGATACACGTCGCTGAATTCGGCGCCGGTAGCAATAAGCTTACATACCGATTCCAAAACAGCGATATATGCGCCGTGGTACGGGCTTTTTTCGGAAATAAAGGGGTTATATCCCCATGCCATAAGAGAGCAATCGTCGGTATGAGCCTTTTCCATAGAAATTTTTTGTACCATTGCCTGAATCGGGGTGCGCTGGTGCTTGCCTCCGAAGGGCATGAGGACTGTACCTGCGCCGATGGTTGAGTCGAAGCGCTCGGAAAGTCCGCGTTTGGAACAAATATTAAGGTCGCCGACTAATTTTTTGTATTCGCCGATAAAGTCGTCGGAAACGTTCTTATCATAGTTTTTGGGCTCGGCAACCGCGATATCAATATGCTTTTCGGCGCCGTTGGAGTTAAGAAACTCTCGGCTGATATCAACTATCTTTACGCCGTTCCATGTCATTGTAAGGCGGGGGTCGTTTTTAACGGTTGCAACAACGGTTGCTTCAAGGTTTTCGGCGGAAGCAAGTTCAATAAAACGGGCAACATCGTTTTTCTCAACAACAACAGCCATACGTTCCTGAGATTCGCTGATTGCAAGCTCGGTACCGTCAAGGCCGTCGTATTTTTTCGGTACTGCATTAAGGTCGATATCAAGGCCGTCGGCAAGCTCGCCGATAGCAACCGATACGCCACCAGCGCCGAAATCGTTACAACGTTTAATCATGCGGCTTGCCTCTTCGTTACGGAAGAGACGCTGGAGTTTGCGTTCTTCGGGGGCATTACCCTTTTGAACCTCGGCGCCGCAGCTTTCAAGCGACTCCAGAGTATGCGACTTAGACGAGCCGGTAGCACCGCCGCAGCCGTCACGTCCGGTACGACCGCCGAGAAGGATTACAATATCGCCGTCCTCGGGACGTTCA
The DNA here is from genome assembly GCA_045119575.1 of Acutalibacteraceae bacterium. Taxonomy (GTDB): domain Bacteria; phylum Bacillota; class Clostridia; order Oscillospirales; family Acutalibacteraceae; genus UMGS1976. The sequence goes on along the minus strand of JBGVDX010000112.1, from coordinate 1,005 downwards.
CGGCGTACATTCTTTTCAGGTGCGGCGGCAATAACTGCGCCGATTTCCATGCGTTTTGCGGCATAGCCGTCGTGGTAAATTTCGTCAACAATGCCGGTGGCAAGTCCGATTTGGTTGCCGTAAGAGGAATAACCTGCGGCGGCGGTTGTAACGATTTTACGTTGGGGTAATTTGCCCTCCATGGTTTCGTTAACCGGTTTAAGCGGGTCGGCCGCGCCGGTTACGCGCATAGCGCCGTAAACATAGCTTCTTCCCGAAAGCGGGTCACGGATAGCGCCGCCGATACAGGTTGCGGCGCCGCCGAAAGGCTCAATTTCGGTCGGGTGGTTATGGGTTTCGTTTTTGAAAAGAAGGAGCCACGGTTCTTTTTTGCCGTCGGCTTCAACCTCAATTTTAACCGTACAAGCGTTGATTTCCTCCGATTCGTCGAGTTTATCAAGCTTGCCTATGCTCTTTAAATATTTTGCGGCAAGAGTACCGATATCCATAAGGTTAATCGGCTTTGTTCTGCCAAGCTGTTTTCTGGTTTCGATATAGTCGTTATACGCCGACTGCAAAAGCTCGTCCTCAAAGGAAACGTTGTCGATTGTAGTTAAAAAGGTAGTATGACGGCAATGGTCGGACCAGTAGGTGTCTATCATGCGGATTTCGGTAATAGTTGGGTCGCGCTTTTCGCTTAAGAAATACTGTTGGCAAAAAGCAATATCGTCCTCGTCCATAGCGAGGCCGTAGCTTTTAACGAAATCGGCAAGCTGAGCCTTGTCAAGCTTTAAAAAGCCGTCAAGAGTTTCAACCGTTGTCGGAATTTCGCAAACGGTTTGTAAGGTGTCGACCTTTTCAAGCGACGCCTCACGCGATTCAACAGGGTTGATAACGTATTTCTTAATCTCGGTAAGAGCTTTTTCGGTTACGTTGCCGTAGATAAGGTAAACACGAGCAGTACGTACGGTAGGACGCTCACCCTGGGATATAATTTGGATACACTGGGCGGCGGAATCGGCGCGC
>JBGVDX010000111.1:0-8471 GCA_045119575.1 Acutalibacteraceae bacterium | reverse complement strand
GAGGGCAGAGTTGAGTTGCCGACGTCGAGCGACGTATTGTCGACCGAAGGAGATGTAGCAAGTGAAGACTAATTGCGAAGAATGTGCGTATTACGCCTTTGACGAGGAAAGCGAGAGCTATTGCTGCGAAATGTCGTTTGATGAGGACGAGTACGCCCGCTTTTTGACAACGGCGGATTACAGTTGCCCTTATTTTCGTCTTGATGACGAGTACGCAATTGCCCGAAAACAGTGAGGTGACATATGAAAAACGTGTTATATAAAGGCCGACCCGAAAACTGCGCCGATCGAACCGAAAAGGAGATTGCCGTTTACGACTTTCTTGACAATCTCGGTATAGATTATGCTCGTGTTGACCATGACCACGCCGATACAATCGCCGACTGCGACGAAATAAGCGAAATCCTCGGCGCAAAGATATGCAAAAACCTTGTTTTGTGCAACGCGCAAAAAACCGACTTCTATTTGCTCATAATGCCGGGCGAAAAACCGTTCAAAACGAAGCTTTTATCCCCGCAACTCGGTTGTTCAAGGCTCTCTTTTGCGCCGCCTGAATATATGGAAAAGTATCTTAACTGTACCCCCGGCTCAGCAAGCATTTTGGGACTTTTATTCGATACCGAATGTAACGTGCGTCTTATAATTGACCGAGATTTACTTAATGAGCCGCTTATCGGATGCCACCCGTGCATAAACACGTCAAGCTTAGCATTAAATAGGGAAGAGCTAACCGAAAAAATAATTCCCGCTGTCAAACATACCCCAACATACGTCGAGCTGTAAAAAAAGACCAATAGCATATTTTGCTATCGGTCTTAATTTTTATTTACCCGTGTTCACGAAATCAAAATTACCGCGGTTTAAATCGAATATGCAACCCGTCATGGTCGGCGTTTTGGCTATAACCGTCGGACTAAGTACAATCGGAGAAATATATCCGCCGCTTATAAGCTGTTGCTCGGCTTTGTGAAGCGCGTTCGCCTTGTCGTAGGCGCTGACGGCGTTGATTGCGCTAACCATAAGGCTGTCGAATTTCGGGTCAGAAACGCCGAAAATATTGTCGCTGTTATCGGTCATAAACTGTTTTAAAACATTCTCGGCGTCATAATTTCCGTAACCGAGAGGATAAAGCGCAACGGTGTAATCGCCGTTCTTAATCCTTGTTTTCATATCGTCAAGACTGACGCTTTCGGTGTTCACATAAGCGTCTAAATTGCTTTGCCAACTTGCCGCAATCTTGATTGCGATGTTACTCATTTTTTCATAATCGACATATAAAAGGGAGGCGCCGCTCATGCTGCCGCTGCCTTCGCTTAAAGCCTGCATATATTCGCTTTTTGCTTGTTCAACGTCGGCAACCTGCTGAGTGTATTCCTTGATATGACTGCCGTATTTTTCGCCGCATACAAAAAGGTCGGGCGCAATAATACCGCTGAAAATGCTGTAGCCCGTGGTAAGCGAACGTTCAATTTCGGTGCGGCTGAGCGATTTTATAAGCGCCGACGAGCCAAGCTCGGTGCCCGCAATCGGCGCGTTCGGGTTTATTATGATAGCCCAAACGGTACTCCTAACCGATGAGGTTTTAAGCCCCGATTCCTTTGCCAACTCCTCTTTGCCGGCGTCAATAACGGCTACGTCAATAACGCCTTTTGAAATGTCGTAAATTCTTTCCTCGCTTGTCCCGCCGAAAGTCATCGTAACCGAAGCGGGTTTAACCTCTCCGCCTGCGTAATTGCTGTTGCGGTTGAGCGTAACGCTTTTTTCGCTCCAACTGCTTATATAAAACGGACCGCAGTAAAGCATATCGTTTTCGCTTAATCCGTATTTACCTTTACATTCGGTGAAAAACTCACGGTTACACGGCATAGCCGAAAGGTCAGCCAGCTTATATTCAATATCGGCAATCTTTTTTTCAAGAGTAATTCTAACCGTCATGCTGTCGGTTGCCGAAATCCCAAGCTCGGCTAAGTCAACCTCGTCATTGTGAAACTTTTCCGCATTCTTGATGTAAAAAAGCGAGCTGGCATAGGGCGATTTTGTTACGGGGGTTAACGCCCTTGTAATACCGAAAACAAAGTCGTCTGCGGTTATTTGTCTGTCGTCGCTCCATTTTGCGTCTTTTATTTTAAAATTGTATGTTAGTCCGTCGTCCGAAACTTCAACGCTTTCGCAAAGCGATTTTTCCGCCTTGCCGTCCTCGTTAATTCTGAAAAGTCCGGTTAAGGTGTTTCTTGAAATTATAAGCTCGCTGTCCGAAACAGCAAGCTGTGGGTCAATGTTTTTCGGCTTTGTATCAACGTCCATGCTGATAATTTTATTTCCGTTGGAGCCGATATCACACCCGCAAGAAAGCATTAAAATTAACAAACAAAGCGAAAAGGCTATGATACGTTTTAAATTTCGCATAAAAATCTTCCTTAAAAAGGCGACCGTAAATAAATATACAGCCGCCGATTAATATTTATTAAATCCCGTCGTCTTCAAAAACAGTCTCAGGCGGTAATAAAAGCTGTTCGGGGTGCTTTATGAGCTTTTTGAACATCCTTAATGACGACGCATAATAATACCCGTCGCAAATTCTTTCGTCACAAACGAATTTGATTTTAACAAAACGTCTTTTCTTTATGTTTCCGTCGTCGTCAATAATATGTTTAGTTTCCTTTTTGCCCATCGCAAAAAACACCGAGCAGGTACCGAATTCGTATAGATGATGATAAATCGCGTCAATGCCGAGCGAACCTACGTCGGTAATAAATGCGCTTGTATGGAAAGGCGACGCTCGATTAATTACTTTGGGCATCAATCCGACTTTATCAAGGTTTCTTGCCCAAAAGACGATGGACGATTTGATAAACGAAGGACAGGCGGCAACCGCCTTTGCGAGGACATCGGTTTTGTTGCCTTTTTCCTCGTTCCGTTTAACGCTTTCCATTTCCTTTTCCATAACGACGGCGAACTTTTCGCAAACGTCGTAAAGGGTATCTTCCGGCTCAAACTCCGGCATGATTATAAGTTCATCCGATTCAATCGATAAGGTTGGTTTAACCGCAAGAGAAAAACGCAAGTGGTTTCTTGCATATATGTTTTTACCCGCAACAAATCGGTTAAATCTCGGACGTATGGCGTACATTCTTAAAATTGCCGCCATGAAAACGAGCAAAAGCGAAAGATTATCAATGTCACTGCGTCTGTGTTCTCTGATGAACTGTTCAACCTCGGTAATGTCTATTTCGTCCTCGAAATAAACCTGAGCATCTGTTCTTGTCCGCATAATGTACGGTATGAGTTGGAATAAGGCGTCAACTTTTCGAACCTTAAACCCGTCATATCGGTCACCTAAACGGCGTTTTCTGTCTTTATAAAGCATATTTCCCTCCGTCAGAAATGCTAAATTTGGACTGTTAACAGTCTCATTATATATGTAAAATGTATTTTTAGCAAGAACTATTAATTTCTACTTGACAAAAATACGGGAGGGATGTATAATAATCCCTGCTGTAAAGTATTTGGACTTTACAGCGATAAGGAGTGCATTATTTTATGGGAAAGGATTTTCGTATAAGTTTATTGCTTGCTTACTACGGCCCGCTTATTACCGAAAAACAGCGTTCCTTGCTTGATTTATATTATAACGAGGATTTGTCTCTTGCCGAAATTGCCGAGGGCGAAGGAATAACCCGTCAAGGGGTACGTGATTCGATTAAAAAGGCGGAAACGGCGCTTTACACCCTTGAGGAAAAGCTCCATTTAGCCAGTCGCTTTGCAAATATCGAAGGGGCGCTTGAAAAAATCCGAGAAATAACCGATAACGAGGAAATTTTATCTATAATCGACTCAATTTTACGACAGGAGGAGCTTAAATAAGTGGCTTTTGATAATCTTACCGATAAACTGAGCGCTGCGTTTAAGCGCCTTAAATCCAAAGGAAAACTCAGCGAAACCGATGTTAAAGAGGCTATGCGTGAAATACGCCTTGCTCTTCTTGAAGCCGACGTAAACTATAAAGTAGCGAAGGACTTTACCAACTCATTGACCGAAAAATGTATCGGCGAAAAGGTAATGGAAAGTCTTACTCCGGCGCAAATGGTAATAAAGCTTGTAAACGAGGAATTAACCCAGCTTATGGGCGGCGAAAATGTCCGTCTCAACACCTCGTCTAAGCTCCCGTCGGTTATAATGATGTGCGGCTTACAGGGCTCCGGTAAAACAACCCATTCGGCTAAGCTTGCTAAAAAGCTTAAAGCCGCCGGCCACCGTCCCTTGCTTGTCGCTTGTGATATTTACCGACCCGCCGCTATTGACCAGTTAAAGGTTGTCGGCGAACAGGTAGGCGTTCCCGTATTCGAACGCGGAACTCAAAAGCCGGAAAAAACCGCCGACGAAGCTATCCGCTACGCAAGAGACTACGGCAACGATTTTGTTATTTTGGATACCGCCGGCCGTCTCCATATTGACCAAGATTTAATGGCGGAGCTTACCCGAATAAAGGATATAGCCGACCCGTGTGAAATTATCCTTGTTGTCGACTCCATGGTGGGTCAGGATGCCGTTAACGTAGCAAAGGCGTTTAACGACCTTTTGGAGATTGACTCCGTGTTGCTCACAAAGCTTGACGGCGATACTCGCGGCGGTGCCGCCTTGTCGATAAGAGCGGTTACGGGAAAACCGATTAAATATATCGGTACGGGCGAAAAACTCGACGATATCGAGGAATTCCACCCGTCACGAATGGCTTCCCGTATTCTTGGCATGGGAGACGTTTTGTCCCTTATCGAAAAAGCCGAACAGCAAATTGACGAAAAGCAAGCCGCCGAAATGGCAGCAAAGCTTAAAAATAACACCTTCGACATGAACGACCTGCTTGCCCAGTTCCAAGAAATCAAAAAGATGGGCCCGCTGAAGCAGGTAATGTCCATGCTTCCCGGTATGGGCAGTAAGCTAAAGGACGTCGACATCGACGACCGTCAGCTTCTCCGTGTCGAATCCATAATTTACTCAATGACCAAGAGGGAACGCGAACGCCCCGATATAATCAATCCGTCGCGAAAGAGACGAATTGCGGCGGGCAGCGGAACTTCGGTCGAAGAGGTTAACCGCCTTTTACGCCAGCATGAGCAAATGAAAAAAATGTTCAAACAAATGAACACGAGAGGCAAAGGCAAACGAGGCAGAGGAATGCAACTTCCTCCCGGCTTCAAATTCTGATTTCATCTTGGTTAATATCAAGTGAATATACAATTAATAATTAATTAGGAGGTGCTGAAGATGGCAGTAAAAATCAGACTTCGCAGAATGGGTGCAAAGAAGGCTCCCTTCTACCGTATCGTTGTAGCAGATTCCAGATATCCCCGTGACGGTCGTTTCATCGAAGAGATTGGATATTACAATCCGCTTACCAACCCCGCTGAGGTAAAGGTAGACGCTGAGAAGGTTCAGAAATGGATTGGAAACGGTGCTCAGCCGACAGATACCGTTAAAGCTCTTCTCAAGAAAAACGGAATTCTGTAATCTTGGAGGAACCTTAAATGGAAGAATTGTTGGTTACTATTGCTCGTGGCCTTGTAAAATGCCCCGACCAAGTAACCGTTACAGTTGACCAACCCGACAGCGAAGGCACTATCGTGTATCATTTACACGTGGCCGCCGACGACATGGGTAGGGTCATCGGCAAGCAGGGTCGCATAGCTAAGGAGATTCGCACTCTTATGCGTTCCGTTGCCAACCGTAACGGCCAAAAAATCATGGTTGAAATCGACTGATTTAATCATGAGGGGCAGGCATTTTGCCTGCCCCTTTTATTTTTACGAAAAATAAGGAGCGATAACATGCTCAAACAATATATAGAAGCCGGAAAAATCACCGGAACACACGGAATAAGGGGCGAAATGCGCCTTGATACATGGAGCGACAGCCCCGATTTTATGACGGGGTTTAAAACCCTTTATCTTAACGCTGACGGTACCGAAAAATGGACTAAGGTAACCTGCCGTCCGCATAAAAACGTCGCTATTGTAAAGGTCGGCGGCATTGATACGGTTGAAGAAGCGGAAAAATTCCGTGGAAAAATTGTTTACATCAGCCGCAAGGACGCTAAACTGCCGAAGGACAAGTATTTTGTTCAAGATTTGCTCGGCTGTACTGTTTTTGACGCCGACGACGGTAAGATTTACGGCGAAATAAGCGACGTTTCGAAAACGGGGGCCAACGACGTGTGGCATATTAAAAACGGCGAAAATGAATATCTTATTCCTGTAATTGATGACGTTATAATAAAGGTTGACGTCGTTAATAATAAGATTGAAATTCGACCGCTTAAGGGGATATTTGACGATGAGGATTGATATAATGACCCTTTTCCCGGATATGTGCAACGCTTTTTTACACGAAAGCATTATCGGACGGGCTATTGCGGCGGGAACGGTTGATGTCGAATGTACTGACATCCGCCCCTTTACCGAAAATAAGCACGGCCGTACCGACGACTATCCGTACGGTGGAGGTCGAGGCATGGTCATGTCGGCTCAGCCGATTTACGATTGCTACCGTGCAATTTGTGAAAAAAGGGGAGACAATCCGCCGGTTATTTATATGTCACCTAAGGGCAAGGTGTTAACCCAGCAAAAGGCGCTTGAGCTGTCAAAGAGCGACGGGTTTATAATCCTTTGCGGCCATTACGAAGGCGTTGACCAGCGTCTGATTGACGAAATTGTTGACGAAGAAATTTCGATAGGCGACTATGTGCTTACGGGTGGCGAAATGCCCGCCTTGGTGTTAACCGACGCCGTTTGCCGCATGATAGGCGGCGTTTTGTCCGACGACGAGTGCTTTACCGAGGAAAGCCATTTTTCGGGACTGCTTGAATATCCTCAGTATACCCGTCCTCCCGTATGGCGGGACAAGGATATTCCCGAGGTGCTTCTCTCCGGTCATCACAAAAATATTGCCGCGTGGCGCAGAGAAAAAATGCTTACCGAAACGGCGGATAAACGCCCCGATATGTTAGAAAATGCAGATATCAGCGAAAAAGAACGCCTTTTTTTAGCAGATTACATAAATAATAGAAAAGGCTTTAGCGATTAATCTTAATTTTTTCAGGCAAAATAGTGAATAGCTGCATAAAATTGTAGTGAATGTTTACAAAGAAAGGTATCAAAAAAAGGTCGTGATTTGTTGACAAAACAGAACTTTGCTCATATTATGTTTTAAATCATTGACCTTAGAGTTTTTTGTGTTATAATATGACTAACAGAAACTAAGTTTTTAAGGAGCGATATTAATGATTATTAAGGATGTCGTTGTTCAGAATAAGGTCGGACTTCACGCCCGTCCTGCTACTTTCTTTATCCAAAAGGCTAACGAGTTCAAGTCTTCCATTTGGGTTGAAAAGGAAGAGCGCCGCGTAAACGCAAAGAGCCTTCTTGGCGTACTTTCACTGGGTATTGTTGGCGGTACTAATATTAAAATTATTGCCGACGGTGCTGACGAAGAGGGAGCCGTTGACGGTCTTGTTGCCCTTGTCGCTTCCGGTTTCGCTGAATAATTATATGAGCTTAAATACCTGCTGAATTTTCAGCAGGTATTATTTTTTTGTTATAAAAAACGGTGATACATTTCGTATCACCGTTTTTTATTTGGTTTAATTATTCGTAATCAACTACGTCTACCCAAGAGAGTAAGAACTGTCTTTCCTCAGGCTTGCCCTTAACCGACTGAGAAGCGGCTACGATGGGCATCCATTTCTGGATATACTGTTTAGCGGTGTCGCTCTTTTCGCAGAAGAGGTTGAGATACTTTTCGGCAATCTCATCGTCACCTGCGAGCCTGAAAAGAAGATAGGTGCGTGCGACGTCAGCGGAAGCGTTACCCTGAGTAGCGTGAGCCCAGTCAAGGACATAAGCTGTGCCGTCTTCGCTGATAATGATGTTTGACGGGTTAAAGTCGCCGTGGCAAACCTTCTTGTGCTTGGGCATAGACTCAAGACGTGTGTGAAGGTCGTAACGGGTGGTAGCGTCAAGCTCGGTTGCGCTGATTTTACGGTTCATCTTGTCCTTAAGACGGCTCAAAGATGACATTTCCTTTGAATGAATTTCCATCTGGAGGTCAACAAAGAGATTAAGATACTCATCAATTTTGTCGGGATTTTCAACCATAAGCTCGGCAAGCGTCTTGCCGGCGATATAATCGGAAACGATAGCCCATTTGCCGTCAACCTTGGTAACCTCATGAATTTTGTTCATTTTGATACCGGTTTCCTCAACTCGCGCCTGGTTAAGAGCCTCGTTAAGCACGTCAGCCTTTGAATAATCGGTGTTGAAAACCTTAATGCAGTTTTCGCCGTCACGGTAGAGTGTCTTGTTTTCTCTTACAACGATAATGTTATCAAGTTTCATTTCCGTATCCTCCTTTGATTATGCCTTCTTGCCCTTGCGGTAGGTTGCCTTGACTTCATCAACCTTGCCGGATTCGGAAAT
>JBGVDX010000110.1:0-2760 GCA_045119575.1 Acutalibacteraceae bacterium | reverse complement strand
TGAGGACGTAGCACGTCTTATAGCTTTCCGCAACAATCCCTCTGACGAAAGCTGGATTGGCGGCGCAAAATGAAAAATCTGATTGATATATTGGATTTATCAACCGCCGAAATCGACGAACTTATAAATATTGCCGACGATATAATCGACAACCCCGAAAAATATCGTGAAAAGTGCCGCTATAAAAAGCTCGCAACCTTATTTTTCGAGCCGTCAACCCGTACCCGCCTTTCCTTTGAGGCGGCTATGATGGAACTCGGCGGAAACGTGCTGGGCTTTTCTGAGGCGCAGTCAAGCTCCTCCGCAAAGGGCGAAAGCGTTGCCGATACGGTTGCCGTTGTCGGCGGCTACGCTGATATAATCGCCATGCGTCATCCGAAGGAGGGAGCGCCGCTCGTTGCGTCGATGCGCAGCGAGGTGCCGATTATTAACGCGGGCGACGGCGGACACAATCACCCGCCACAAACGCTTACCGATTTGCTTACCATTAAGCGTGAAATGGGCCGTTTCGAAAACCTTACAATCGGACTTTGCGGCGACCTTAAATTCGGCCGCACGGTACATTCGCTTATCGCCGCTATGTCAAGATACGAGGGCGTAAAATTTGTCCTTATTTCTCCGACCGAGCTTAAGTTGCCGAGCTATGTCAAGGATGCACACATTAAGTCAAAGGGTATCCCTTATGAGCAAACTACCTCGCTTGAGGAAGTTATGCCGAAGCTTGATATCCTTTACATGACCCGCGTCCAAAAGGAACGCTTTTTCAACGAGGAGGATTATCTCCGCCTGAAAAACAGCTATATTCTTACCCCCGACAAGCTTCAAAACGCAAAAACCGACATGGCGATATTACACCCACTGCCGAGAGTTAACGAAATCGCAACCTCGGTTGACGACGATAAGCGCGCTTGCTACTTTAAACAAGCTAAATACGGGAAATTTATCCGTATGGCGCTTATTTTGAAGCTTTTGGAGGTGGAGTAAATGAGAGTTGACTCGGTTAAAAACGGCGTCGTAATCGACCATATTACAAGCGGCAAGGCTATGCAGATTTACAGCATGCTTAACCTTGATAATCTTGACTGTACGGTTGCCATTCTTAAAAATGTCCCCAGCCGTAAAATGGGCAAAAAGGACATTATCAAAATTGACTGCAACATGGATATCAACTTTGACGTTCTCGGCTTTATTAGCCCGAATATCACGGTTGACGTTATCCGCGACGGCAAGGTTGTTGAAAAAAAGCATATCGACTTGCCCGAAAAGCTTACCGATATACTTAAATGTAAAAATCCCCGTTGCATAACCTCAACCGAACAGGACATCCACCATATTTGTCGTCTTACCGATAAGGAAAATGGGGTTTACCGCTGTATTTATTGCGATTCTAAATCGAATTAAATGAAAAAAGGCTTTGAGATTGAATTCTCAAAGCCTTTTTATAATACAATGACGGTAATTTTTCAAGTTTTATATTGCACCTGTTAATTGATTAAATAATTTATCTTCGGCGCTTTTGTCGGCGCAGTTAAGTATTGTGCTGCCGTCCTCATTTTTTGCTTCAACCGTAGGGGCCATAATAATTGTGTTGCCTACATATATAAAAATTGTTTTACCTACGTTGTTTCCTGTCATTTCGGAAAATTTTTCGGCGCCCTGTTCGTTGAATTTTATAATTACGCCGTATTCTGTAAATTCGTCTGAAAAACGGTCGACTGAGAATACATCTTCGCTTGTTATTACAATTTCGCCTTGGTCATTTTTTATGCAAAAATCGTCCGAGACGGCGTCAAGAACCGGCATGTTTGAGGTAGCGGGCGGCAATGTGCCTGCATTTGAGCCGCAACCCGCCAAAAAAATCAACACCGAAATTAACAAAAGAATAGCCAATCTTTTCATTTTAAATCACCTGAATTTTAAAATTCCAACAAAAATTGTTCTCTGCTTTGCCATTGTCCATGACAATTCCGCTTTTTACCAAGGACATGTACCTCGCAACACAGGTAAAATATTTGCGTGTTTTTTCGTATGTATATTGTACACAAATAATACCCTATGATATGTGAATTATTATAGCATAATCCAAACCCCTTTTCCACACTATTTTTACAACCCTCTTGTTAAAACAAAAGGCCACTTCGCCTTTTTGCCGCACCCTTTTTAATAAACCGTAATTATGTACTGACTTATGTAAAAAATAAGCTGTCACCAAAATCATCAATATATGTAAAAACACCTCTCTGCAGTTTTGCAAAGAGGTGTTTTTACGTTAATTTTAAGGGGTTTACTTTATGAATTACCTTATAACGGTTTGTTTCGCAATAAAAACAAATTGTCGTTTAATCGGTTTATTGCGGTAAAGAGGATAATTTGTTACGCTTAGGCAATTTTTTCTTTTTTGCTTTGCGAGCCGCTTTCAAAATCTTTTCGCCCCTGGGTATTGGACATGCCATTTGCATGAGAGGCGGGCCGGGGCAGTTATTTGCCTCAACGATATCGGCGCCGGTTTGTGTAATGGCGATATCCCAGCCTAACAACTGACATTGAGGTAATTGCATATGAGCCGTTTTTACAAGCTCAATCGCCTTATCCCAATTTGGTATATCGAAACCCAAAAACTGAACGCCGGAAATAGGATGTTTTTCATGCAAATTATTATATAAATCAAAACCATGAGTAAAAATAGTTCCCGTATTGACATCAATATGCGCGGCAACGCCGTTTTGCTGTAGATTGTCCGTAATTACGCCAATTCGTCCG
>JBGVDX010000109.1:0-2481 GCA_045119575.1 Acutalibacteraceae bacterium | reverse complement strand
GAAATATACCATCAGCTTGTAGCCGAAATGGAAAAGCTTGATAAGGTAGAGCCTATTGCAAATTCGGGACTAATCGGCGTTAGCTGGGCAATTGACGGCGGCGAATCGGCGGCGCTAATGTCGTCGCATTATCTTGCCGCTGACGGAATTGAAAACGCAATAAACGTTCTTGAAGAAATTGAGGATAAACGTTTTAAACGTCTTCATTTTGTTGAGCTTAATGCTTGCCATGCGGGCTGTGTGGGAGGCGTTTTAAACGTCGAAAATCCATATATGGCAAAGGCACGCACTCAAATACTGCGAAAGTATTTACCCGTATCGCTCAATCATCTTGAAAGTGATATAATTCCCGATTATATGATTAATACTAACGAGCTCAAACCCGTTTCGGGAATTAAGCTTGCTGACAGCCTTACCGAGTCGCTTGCTATAATGCAAAAGATAAAGGATATTGAGCACACTTTGCCCGGGCTTGATTGCGGAGCCTGCGGCGCCCCCTCGTGTAAAGCGTTTGCCGAAGACGTTGCGACCAACCACGCTAAAGAAAACGACTGCGTTTTCAAAATGCGTGATAAGGTATTGGAATATGCCCAAAAAATCGGTATAGATGAAAAGGATTAATTTCCTTACATAATAAAGAGAGTGATTTAATGACTGTTAAGGAATTAGCTAATAATATTAATGCGGAAATTTTGGCGGGAAATAACGGAGTCGAAAATGAGGTTACTTGCGGCTACTGCGGCGACCTTTTGAGTTGGGTTATGGGCCGAGCAAAGGAGAACTCCGCGTGGGTAACCGTAATGGGTAACGTAAACGCTGTTGCCGTGGCCGTTCTTGCCGATATATCATGCATTGTCCTTGCTGAAAATTCGCCGCTTGATGAAGACGCAAAAGTTAAAGCCGATGAACACGATATTCCCATACTGAGAACCGATATTCCTCAGTATGAGCTTTGTGTCGCTATTGACAGGCTGCTGAAATGAAAATCTTTTACGATTTACACATTCATTCGGCGCTTAGCCCTTGCGGTGATAACGACATGACTCCGAATAATATCGTTAACATGGCTATGCTTAATGAGCTTGACATGATTGCTGTTACCGACCACAATAGCTGTAAGAATTGTGCTGCCGCGGTTGAAATCGGTCAAGCAGTCGGTATTACTGTTGTGCCTGGAATGGAGCTTACAACATCCGAGGATATCCACGTTGTTTGTTATTTTCCCGACATCAATGCGGCAAAAGCCTTTGACGAAAAGGTTTCCGAAACCCTGTTGCCTGTTCCAAATGAACCAGATATCTTCGGCCACCAGTATATAATGGATAAGGAAGACGAGATTATAGACGAGCTTGAAACCCTGCTTATAGGCTCGTGCGATATTAGCATTATGGATGTTGTCGCGCTTGCAAAATCGTTCGGTGGTGCTTGTATACCGGCGCACGTTAACCGTGAATCATACAGTATTATTTCCGTATTGGGCGAAATAGTACCTGAATGTAACTTTAAATTTATTGAGGTTAGTAAATCGGGTAATCCTTCGGATTATGATTATCCGAGTTTTTCAAGCTCCGACGCTCATTATCTTGAGAATATATCCGAAAGAATAAACAGCATTGAATTGCCTGAAAATTCTGCTAAGGCTCTTATTGATTACATTAACGGGAGATGTTAACTTGGCAAGGTCAGAGAAGTTTAAAAGCATACTCGGCGAAACTATAAGATTTGCCGTTGTAGGACTTATTTCTTTTTTTGTTGATTATGCAACCTTTTTGGCTTTAAACCGCCTGATTTTTAATCAGACGGGCGATTCCCATACCGTTTTGACCAGTCTTGCTAATGCTATTGCATATTGTGTTGGCGTAATTGTGAACTATTTTCTTATAAGAAAGTTCGTTTTTACCGCCGATTATCAAAAAGAAAACGGCAAAGGCGCTAAGGCATTTTGTATCTTTATGCTCGCAAGTCTGCTGGGCATGGTTTTGACCGTTTTTTTAACGGGCATATTCATGACTTTGTTCGATATGCTTGATTTGGCAAGCCTTAATATTTTATTCTTGGCGCCCGATTCGCTTGGTAAAATCGCGGCAATGATGCTTGTTACCGTATGGAATTTTGTCAGTAAAAAGCTATTTATTTTCAAATAACATAAAAATACGGCTGCCTTTTGGCAGCCGATTGTTTATTTTTCATACGCTCTTATTATACTTTCGGAAATTACGGAAAAAACAATTGCGCTGATAAGCATATCACGGACGCTAATTAACAAATCGCTTGCTACCGATGTGTAATAAAACGTGTTTTCAAGCCCGTCGGCAGTAATATAATATAGAGCAAGTATTATAACCAATATTGCTGTCTCAACTGAAATTGTAAACAACATATATGTAAAATCATGTATACTGTTTATTTTGTTTATAAATGACTTCATTTTAATCACCGAATAATATAATCAGTCAAAACGTTGTTTATTTCAATGCAAAG
>JBGVDX010000108.1:0-2956 GCA_045119575.1 Acutalibacteraceae bacterium | reverse complement strand
CCTACGTCTTTTTTCAGAAATTTCATTCGGGCGGGGGTGTTATAAAAAAGGTCACGGACAATAATAGTTGTGCCTACGGGGCAGCCTGCGTCGTCAAGGGAAATTTCTTCTCCGCCGCAAATTTTATAAATTACGCCCGTCTCCCCTTCTTTACAAGTCATCATTTCAACCCGCGCAACGGCGGCAACCGAGGCGAGCGCCTCACCTCTGAATCCTAATGTGCTTATACTGTCAAGGTCGGTTGAAGTGGACACCTTGCTCGTCGCGTGGCGCAAAAAGGCGGTAGGAACGTCGTTCCTTGAAATTCCGCAACCGTTGTCGGTCACACGCATATATGACACGCCGCCGTTTTGAATTTCGACGGTAACCTGCGTTGCGCCGGCGTCAATAGAGTTTTCGACAAGCTCCTTAATCACAGAAGCGGGGCGTTCAACAACCTCACCGGCGGCAATAAGCTCGGCTACGTGCTTATCAAGAACCTTAATTTGCGGCATAACGTGTGACCTCCTTTTTGATTAAATATTTTTGGCTTTGTTTACAAGTTCCCACAGCTTTTGCATAGCTTCGATGGGGGTTAAAACGTTTACGTCAAGGGCTTTCATTTCGTTTATAAGCTCGTCCGACTCGGCCGAAGCAAAGCCGATTTGGTCGTCGGAATCAATCGGTCTTTCGACGTAGCGAATACGGGCTTCGCCGCCGTTTTCTTCAAGCTCATGAAGAATATTTTTGGCGTTTTTGATAACATTGTCGGGTATTCCCGCAAGCTTTGCAACCTCGATACCGTAACTACCATCGGCGCCGCCACGGACGATTTTTCTTAGGAAGGTTATATCGTCGCCGCGTTTTTTTACCGAGGTATTGTAGTTAATAACGCCCTGCAGCGTTTCTTCCATTTGGGTAAGCTCGTGGTAATGGGTGGCGAAAAGCGTTTTTGCGCCGATTTTTTTGCGGTCGCAAACAAATTCAAGCACCGCCTGAGCAATTGCCATGCCGTCAAAGGTGGATGTACCTCTTCCGATTTCGTCAAATATGATAAGGCTGTTTTTAGTAGCGTTTTTGAGAATATGGGCAACCTCGCTCATCTCGACCATAAAGGTTGATTGGCCGCTGGCAAGGTCGTCGGAGGCTCCGACACGGGTAAAGATAGCGTCGCATATCGAAATATCGGCGCTTCTTGCGGGTACAAAGGAGCCGATTTGCGCCATTAAGGTGATAACCGCAACTTGGCGCATATAGGTGGATTTACCCGCCATATTCGGGCCCGTAATTACGGCGCAAAGGTTGTCCCCGTTGTCAAGCAAAGTATCGTTGGGCACAAAGGGAGCCTTTTGGATAGCTTCTACTACGGGGTGGCGGCCGTCCTTGATGTTAATAACGCCGTTTTGGTTAATATCGGGCAAAACGTAGTTATTGTTAGCGGCGACCTTTGCAAGCGAGCAAAGCGCGTCAAGACGGGCTAATGCCGCCGCGGTACACTGGAGCGCCTCTAAATTTTGGGCAATTTCAAGACGAACACCGTCAAAAAGCTCGGTTTCAAGGCGGATAAGACGCTCTTGAGCGCCGAGGACACGGCTTTCCTGAGCTTTTAAGGATTCGGTAATATAGCGTTCGGCGTTAACCGTAGTTTGTTTTCTTATGTATTCGGGCGGAACGAGGTCTTTATAGCTGTTGGTGACCTCGATATAATAGCCGAAAACTTTATTATATTTAATTTTAAGGTTTTTAATTCCGGTGCGTTCTCTTTCCTCCGCCTCAATTCGGGCAATAAATCCGTGGCCGTCATCCTTGTCGATACGCAGGGAGTCAACCTCGGCGTTGTAGCCGCTGCGGATTACGTTACCGTCCTTTAAAACGGCGGGAGGGTCGTCGACAATAGCCGCTTCGATAAGGTCGAAAATTTCCCTATGCTCGCCTATATCGTCGTTGATTTTCTTTATAATTTGGCTTTTACAACCGGAAATAAGCGCCTTTATTTCGGGCAAACGGCCGATTGTATAAGCAAGAGATTTAATTTCGCGGGGATTTACCGTTCCGTGAAGGACACGGGTCATAAGGCGTTGGATATCATAGACGCCGTCCATAGCCGCCGCAATTTCGCCGCGAAGAACAGAGTCGCCGTAAAGCTCGGCAACGCCATTTTGGCGGGAAGTAATTTGCGCCAAATTGATAAGCGGTTGTTCAATCCAACTTCTTATAAGGCGTTTACCCATGGCGGTTTCGGTTTTGTCAAGCACCCATAAAAGGGAGCCGCGCAGTTCCTTACCTCGCATGGTTTCGGTAAGCTCTAAGTTGCTTCGTGTGGAAACGTCAAGCTTCATGTACTCTTCATCGGAGTAAACGTTGACCTTGTTTATTCCTTCAAGCCCCGTTCTTTGGGTTGCGTAAAGGTATTCCAAAACGGCGCCTATCGCACAAAGGGAGGTGTCCCCGGGGATGCCGAGGTTATCAACACTGCGGGAGAAATGCTCCTCCACCCTGCTCTTTGCCAAATCGACGTCGGTGTATTTTCCGTCGGCCATTTCGCTGCGGCAACCAAGACGATGATTAATATAATCGGTCACTTCCTCGGGCACGCTTCCGCAAAGGATAACCTCGCGGGGCATATATCTGCCGAGTTGGGCATTAATCCGCTTTATAAGAACAGGCGCCGAATCTTTCATTTCGGTAAGGTCAAGTTGACCCGTAGATGAATCGACAAAGCAAAGTCCGGCGGTACCGTCGCCGTAAACCACACAGGCAAGGTAGCTGTTACGTGATTCGTCAAGCATTGAATCCTCGATAACGGTACCGGGGGTGATAATTCGGGTGATTCCGCGTTTTACAATTCCTTTCGCGGTGGCAGGGTCCTCCATTTGTTCGCAAATAGCAATTTTATATCCTTTTTCAACCATGCGGGCAATATAAGCGTCGCAGGAATGGTACGGCACGCCGCACATTGGCGCACGTTCCTCTAAGC
>JBGVDX010000107.1:0-3125 GCA_045119575.1 Acutalibacteraceae bacterium | reverse complement strand
TCGGGTTAGAGCCGAAAACATTATTCAAAAAGGGAAACTGCATAGCGCCGCCGGGTTCAAAGTTTTCGTCGGCGTCGCCGTTTTCCATATCCTCCGGATTCATCAGACCGCCAAAGTTTTCCATAAGCTCGTTGGTCATGTTGTCGAGGTCCTCTTCGGACAAATTCATGTTTTTCATCATGCCCTCGAAGGGGTTAATTCCTATTTCACGGGCGCACTGAATACAAAGCCACTGGCTCTCCTGCTTGTCGCCCTCTTTTCTCATGACCTGAATCATGGCGGGACGTTTTTTACATTTGGAACAAATTTGATACATTAAAAAATCACCGTTTCTCCGCATGGGAATTATTTAGTAGGCTTCATGCGGAAAGCTAAAATTTATTTTTCCTTTTTAAAATATATAGTAAGATAGCTTAAAAATGAGAAGAATACAAAGGCTATCGCTACCGACGAAATAAAGGTTATTACTATGCTCGGCATATGGCCGACATAGTCACCGATTATAACAACTATCATAAGCGCATAAAGCATTACCGTTGCAAGCTTTCCCCACCAACGGGCATAAGGCGTTTCTACGTTTTTATCGCGCATTACCAAAAGGGCGCCGATAAGCATTAATATTTCCTTTACCACTATTAAAACTATAAGCGGAATAAGCGCCGTATGCGCCGTTGCAAGACAAAAAACAACCGTTGCCTGCGTTAATTTATCGGCGATAGGGTCAAGCACCTTGCCGACGTCGGAAATCATGTTAAACTTGCGCGCAATAAAGCCGTCAAGCACGTCGGTAAGTCCCGAAAGAATTACCAAAGCGGCTACTATAACTAAGTTATTTTCAATAGACGCGTCATAATACAGCCAAACGATAAAGGGTATAAGACAAATACGAAACATGGACAGTATGTTAGGAATAGTAAACGCAGATTTCATGCTTTAAAACTCCTTTACTTTATAGGATTAAACGAATTGATTATTTTAAAAATGTAGGTTTCGTCGGTTACGGTTTCGGTTAAGCCGAAAATACCGTTTTCGGTAACGCCGACCAAATATCCGATTACCCAAGTAAAAATTATTGCGAACAAAAGCCCCTCGGGTAGCCCGATTACTCCGCCCAAAAAGCTGTTTACTCCACCGAGTAGTTTTCCCGAAAACAGAGACGACATAGCGTTAGAAATAAGTTTTACCGCTATTATTCCGATTATAAATAAAACCATCATGGAAACCGATTGAATAATTCCCGTAACGCACGGCTTTACAACCGTTTCGGTTATGATTTCCGCCGCAGACGAGGCGGACGTCGTAAGCTTGCCCAAATTATCCTCTTTTTCAAGGTCGGAAAAGCGGTTTTCCGATTCCGCCATGCTGACTATATAATCGGGTAAAACGTTAACCGCGCTGTTGATTATCAAGGCGGTTGTACCTAAATTTTCGGACGATTCGGAAAACGCCGACTCAAGCTTTGATTCAATATCGGGTTTTATAAAATTGCCGTAAACCAGGTCGGACACTACCCACGAGCCGACAACCGACAGTATAAGCGCCGCGAAGGTGCCGAGAAAGCCGATTAAGGTTTTTACAAACCCTCGCTTTGCCGAAAGGACTATAAAAAAAGCAACGACAGCCAAAATTATTATATCAAGCACTATTGCCGCTATATTCATTTTTTAGGCGTCCTCCCCGTATTTGTAATAATTAAGCTGCATATCGGCAAGCACGGCGGCTCCCTTTCGATACGAGGTAAGATAAGTTCCCTCATAGCCTATCGTTTGACGGGATATTTCTTCGCCCGTTTCGTCGTAGGTTATAAGAGTATGGTTGCTTATTACGGCGATACCGTCGTCGGAGACACAGGCATAATCAATATTTCCGCCGACCGTAATAGCAAGCTTTTCGGTAAGCTTTTTATCGGTTAAAACAATATGCGTCTGCTGAACGTTGTTTGACGGGTTGTTTGTAATAAGCACCCTGTTTTCCGACTCGAAATTAACGGTTTTAAGATAGTCTACCTTTTTTTCAATTCGGTCTCCGCCGTTAAAATCAAAGCTTACAACGGTATCGGTACCGATAGCAATGCAACGGTTGCCAACCGTTTCAAGGGTAACAATCGGGATGCCGGGAAATTCAAGCGTACCGATTTGGGAAATAGTTTCGCCCGAAATGTCGAGCAAATAAACAGTTGTTTTAAATATTCCCGCTTCAGAAACAACCGCCGATACAGCCGCTTTTTTGCCGTTACGGCTCATGGTAACGGCGGTAAGGCGGTCGGAGCATACCCATGCGGAAAATTCCGTAAAGGTTTTGTCCGATACAACAAGTTGAGTCGGGGATTTATCGCCCTCGGTTATAACGCCTACCCTTCCGTTGTCGGAAAGCGAAGCGGTAATAATTTTTTGCGACAAGGTCTTATTTGCGATATTGGTATTTAGCGTATCTACACGCAGCTTTGTGCCGCCGCGGTCGTATACAAGTGTACGTGAGTCGGAAATATAAAGTTCGGGGTTGGAATATCCGTGGTTTATAATTTGGATTTGCTTTCCGCTGCTGTTAAACGCAGAAACTCTTGTATCGGTAAGGACAAAAACAGTTCCGTTTCTGGATTCCATGCCCAAAGCTCTGCCACCGCTTACCTCTACAGGCATTCCGTTTCCCCTGCTCCATGAGGTGAAGTTGTTTTGGGTAAGTTCCAAGAGGCTCGCCGGAGTTGCAAGGGCAACAATAAGCAAAACGAACGCTGACACAATGGCTATTGCCGCGAAAACAAGTGTCTTTTTTCTTTCCTTAATCTGTTCCCATTTTCCGCCCAAAACAACCTTAAACTCGGTGCCTCGTTTTACTTCGTTAACGTCGCTTTGGTTAGTTTTTGCCGACGACGGCTTTTTATTTGACCCAAAACGGATATCGCGGCGTTTCGGAGGGGTGTTTAGGTTGTTTTCCTTGATTTTGCCGCTGTTTTGAGGGGTCATCGGAATATCGTCAACGTCAAATCCTACGTCGCCGATAGGCTCGGTACGTGCTTTTTTCACGGGACGTTCGGGTTTAGGACGGCGAACTTGTCCGTTTTTAGGATTTGAACGTTTATTTGGTTTTTCTATTTTGATTTTTTCTACCTTTTTTCGTTTATATTC
>JBGVDX010000106.1:0-1812 GCA_045119575.1 Acutalibacteraceae bacterium | reverse complement strand
GCGTCACGGGCTGAAAGCGCACATATACCGATATTCGACGAAGTTCGCTTCGGAGCGGCATAGCTGAAAAATAAGTAGGCTGTGACGGATTGTGACACCGTTATCTTGTCTTAATGAGTGATTGCCGTTTCTTACGGCGATTATCAGGGTGGTACCGCGGAGTACGTTTTTGTTATTTCGTCCCTTGTTTCTTAACCGAAACAAGGGGCTTTTTATTTTTTTGTAATTTTTCAACATGAGGTGATAAATATGAAAGACCAGATTAAGCAAATTCGCATTGACGCCGAAGAAGCCATTAAATCGGCTACCTCTGAGCAGGAAATTGAGGCGTTGCGTATCCGCTTTCTCGGCAAGAAAGGCGAGCTCACCGCTATTTTAAAACAAATGGGCGGCGTTTCGCCTGAGGAACGTCCAATAATCGGACAACTTGCAAACGAAGTAAGAAGTTACATCGAAAACGAAATTGCAACCATCAGCACACAGCTTAAGTCCCTTGCCGCTTCTAAGAAACTCGAAAACGAGACTATCGACGTTACCATGCCCGGCAATGCCGTTACGCTCGGTCAAAAGCATCCGCTTAACATCGTACTTGACGAGATTAAAGAGATATTCCTCGGCATGGGCTTTGACGTTGTTGACGGCCCCGAGGTTGAGCTTGATTATTATAACTTTGAGGCGCTCAACATTCCTAAGGACCACCCTGCCCGTGACACACAGGACACATTTTACATTACCGAAAACATTCTTCTTCGCACCCAGACATCTCCCGTTCAGGTTCGTGTTATGGAAAAGCAGAAGCCCCCTATCCGTGTAATTTCTCCGGGACGTGTTTACCGCTCTGACGCCGTTGACGCTACTCATTCCCCCGTTTTCCACCAAATTGAGGGTCTTGTTGTTGACAAGGGTATCACCATGGGCGACCTTAAGGGTACGCTTGAAGATTTCGCAAAGCGCCTTTACGGCGAGGATTCCGTTTTCCGTTTCCGTCCCCACCATTTCCCCTTTACCGAGCCGTCCGCCGAAATGGATACCATGTGCTTTAACTGCGGCGGTAAGGGTTGTCGCCTGTGTAAGGGTGAAGGTTGGATTGAGATTTTAGGTTGCGGTATGGTACACCCGAAGGTTCTTGCCAACTGCGGCATTGACCCCGAAGAATACAGCGGTTTCGCTTTCGGTATGGGTCTTGAGCGTATCGTAATGCGTCGTTTCGGTATTGATGACATGCGTCTTTTATTCGAAAACGATATCAGATTTTTAAATCAGTTTTAAGGAGGTGCTTATCTTATGAATCTTTCAATGAAATGGTTAAGTGAATTTGTCGATTTAGACGTTACTCCCCACGATTACAGCGAGGCTCTTACAATGAGCGGCTCTAAGGTTGAGGGTTACTCGGTTGAGGCCGAGGAAATCAGCGGAGTTAAGGTTGGACGTGTTCTTTCTATAGAAAAGCACCCCGACGCAGACAAATTAGTTGTTTGCCAACTTGATATGGGCGACGGCCAGCTTCAAATTGTTACCGGCGCAAAAAATCTTACCGTAGGCGACCTTGTTCCCGTTGCTACCGACGGCGCCACCTTGCCAAACGGCGTTAAGATTAAAAAGGGTAAGCTTCGCGGCGTTGAAAGTTGCGGAATGATGTGTTCTATCGCTGAGTTGGGCGTTACCTTGGGCGATTTTCCGTACGCAATCGAAGACGGTATTTTCGTATTGCAGGAAGATTGCAAGCCGGGCGATGACGCAAAAGAGGCAATCGGTCTTAATGACACCGTTGTTGAGTTTGAAATTACCTCTAACCGTCCTGACTGTCTTTCG
>JBGVDX010000105.1:0-1351 GCA_045119575.1 Acutalibacteraceae bacterium | reverse complement strand
GACGAGCTTAAAAAGGAAATTCAGGATTACGTTAAGAAGCATACTGCGCCTTATAAGTATCCAAGAATAGTCGAATTTAAAGACGAATTGCCGAAAACCATCAGCGGCAAGATTCAACGTAACAAGCTTTAAGGTGACCTGCTATGAAATTTAAACGCATAACTATAATATCGGGTCATTACGGCAGCGGTAAAACAAATATCGCGCTTAATCTTGCGTCTTTACTTAAAAAACAGCAGGATAACGTAGCCGTAGCCGATATTGATATCGTAAACCCCTATTTTCGTACTAAGGACAGCGAGGAAAGCTTAAAAGAGCAGGGAATACGCCTTATTTGTTCTCAGTACGCAAATACAAATGTTGATATTCCGTCTTTACCGCAGGAAATTTATTCGGTAACCGACGATAAATCGCTTTACAGCATACTTGACGTCGGCGGCGACGAACGGGGCGCTTTGGCGCTTGGCAGAATCGCCCCCGCGATAAAGGCAGAAAACGATTACGAGATGCTTTATGTCGTCAACATGTACCGTCCGTTAACTCAGGACGCCGACAGTGCAATTGAAGTGATGAGAGAAATCGAATACGCTTGCGGACTGGAGTTTACGGGTATCGTAAACAACTCAAATTTAGGGCTTGAAACAACGCCCGACGACGTTTTGGACTCTTTGCTTTACGCGGGCGAGATTTCCAAGAAAACCGAAATTCCGCTTTTATTTACAACGGTCGACAAATCGCTTTTTGCGCCGCTTAAAGATAAAATAAGCAATCTGTATCCATTAGAGATGCAGAAAAAACTGTAAGGGAGAATGAGAAATGGCTGTTTTAACATTCAAAACCGACAAATGCAAGGGCTGTGGCCTTTGCGTAGACGCTTGTCCTAAAGGCGTGCTTGCGCTTGCAACAGACAAAATTAACAAAAAGGGACACCACCCAATTGAAGCGGTGAACCCCGAGGCATGTATTGCTTGCGCATTTTGTGCAACAATGTGCCCCGACTGCATTATAAAGGTTGAAAGGTGAGTGAGCAAAGTGTCAGATAAAGTTTTAATGAAAGGTAACGAAGCTATTGCCGAAGCCGCTATTATCGCGGGTTGCCGTCATTACTTCGGATACCCGATAACTCCTCAAACTGAGGTTGCCGCATATATGGCAAAGAGAATGCCGAAAATCGGCGGAACATTTTTACAGGCTGAAAGCGAAATCGCCGCTATCAACATGGTATACGGCGTTGCCTCAACAGGTAAGAGAGTAATGACATCATCATCGAGTCCCGGTATTGCACTAAAGAGTGAGGGACTTTCATATCTTGCAGGCTGCGATTTGCCCGCACTTATTGTTAACGTACAGC
>JBGVDX010000104.1:0-4166 GCA_045119575.1 Acutalibacteraceae bacterium | reverse complement strand
CCGACACTTACACCGTTACCGTAATCGGCTCCGTTGACGACGAAGCAGTTTCCGGAGAATACAACTACAACGACAAGATTACCGTAGAGTTTGACACAGCAACACTTGCTGACGGCGAATTCTTCGGCGGTTGGGCTGACGCAAACGGCGCAGTAATCAGCTACGAAGAAACTTACATATTCTTTGTTGGCGCTGACGTAACCGTAAACGCAGTTATCGCAAGAGAAGCTGCCACAGTCAAGCCGGTAGTACCCGTAACCGACGTTACCGTTATCGGCGAAGGAAAGCTTGTCTCCTTCCTTACCGAGCGTACTACTCCCGCAGATTACAAGTACGTTGAATCAGGCGTTCTTTACACCGCTAACGCAGAGCTTGCTAATAACATGACTCTTGAAACTCTTGCCGGCGGTATCAAGCAGAAGGCTGCCGCAAAGAACACCCAAAACGGTCAGTTCAGACTTACACTCGGCTCAAGAGAAGGTACAGCTATAACAGCTTATGTCCGTGCTTACCTCACCTATATCGACACAAACGGCGAATACGTAACTATTTACTCCGACGTATACTCGGGTAGCACCGTTGCCGAAAACACACCTGATATTGATGTAGGTATCGAAGAAGGAAAAGATAACTTCTAATTAAAGTAAAATCTTCTCATAATAAGAAGGCTTCCTGTCGAAATGGCAGGAAGCCTTTAACTTTTTGTTGTATTTATTATGTAACAGAGTTATAATTAAAGTATATTTTTGATGAGGATAGCGAATATGACCATTATAAAAGTTAAGGACTATAACGAATTAAGCAAAAAAGCGACCGAAATTATTTTCGACCAAATTATAACCAAGCCTAACTGTGTTTTAGGGCTTGCGACCGGCTCTACGCCGATTGGCACATATAAGAACCTTGTTGAACTTTACAAAAACGGTAAACTTGATTTTTCAAGTGTTACAACCGTTAACCTCGATGAATACAAAGGACTTGCTCCCGACAACGACCAGAGTTACCGTTATTTTATGAACAATCAACTTTTTAATCACGTTAACATTAATAAAAAACGCACTTTTGTTCCTGACGGATTAACCGATGACGCCGACAAAACCTGCAAGGCCTATGAAGAACTTATTGATAACCTCGGCGGCGTTGATTTACAGCTTCTCGGCATGGGCGCAAACGGTCACATCGGGTTTAACGAGCCGGACGATGTTTTCATCCCCCTCACCCACTGTGTCGATTTAACCGAAAGCACCATTGAGGCTAATAAAAGATTCTTTAACAACCGTGGTGAGGTCCCCTGTCAGGCCTACACAATGGGAATTCAAACAATTATGAGAGCAAAGAAGATTCTTATCCTCGTAAGCGGCGAATCTAAGGCTCAGGCGCTTTATGACACGATTTACGGCAACATTAATCCGCAGGTTCCTGCGTCAATTTTGCAGGTACATCACGATTGCATTATCATCGCCGACGATGCCGCTTGCTCATTACTTAAATAAGATACAAAAAAAGTCGATTGGTTAACTCCAATCGACTTTTTAGTTTAATAAAATTATAAAGATAAAATGTGGTCAGCTACGTAAATTCCCATAGCTCCCGCTTGGCTCAGTCCGCGTGTAATACCCGAGCCGTCACCGATAAGGTAAATACCGTCGGTAATCCTGAAATGTTCATCATGGCAAGGCTTGATTGAATAATACTTAGCCTCACAACCGTATAGCAAGGTATCGTCATTAGCTGTACCCGGTGCAACCTTATCAAGGGCATAGATAGTTTCGATAATATTGGTAAGTATTCTATGCGGTAAAACGAGCGAGATATCGCCCGGAGTTGCCTTTAACGTCGGGAAAACGGTGTTTTGGGATAATCTGTGTTCATTAGTGCGTCGGCCACGTATAAGGTCGCCGAAACGTTGAACAATTACGTTGCCGCAACCGATTTCGTTGGCAAGACGGGAAATAGATTCGACATATTCGGTAGGCTTATCAAACGGCGCTGTAAAATTAATACTTGAAAGAATAGCAAAGTTGCAGTTTTCGGTACGCTTTGTGTCGTCGGAAAAGCTATGTCCGTTGGCGGTAATAACACCATTGTTGTTTTCGGCGCTTACTAAGCCGCCCTTATTAAAGCAAAACATTCTTGTTCTGTCTTCAAATGTTTTGGTTTTGTAAAGCACCTTCGGCTCATAAATATGGTCCGAAAAACCGCGCCAAATTGCGTCTTTCATCTCTACTCTAACGCCGATATCGACGGTGTTGGAAAGAACGTTAACGTCGAAATCCTTGCAAAGACTTGAAACAAACTTTGAGCCGCCTCGACCGGTCGCAACAACTATATAGTCGGTTTCAACAACATAGTCGCCGTAGGAAATATCGTTTATGTGGACAAGATAATTTCCGCCGTTGCCGTAAATTTTTTCAACCGACTCGACTTCACAGCCGGTGGTAAGCTCTACCCCGTTTACGGCAAGAAAATGGATAAGATTGCCCATTATGCGTATATTTCGGTCGGTGCCAAGATGGCGCACGTTCATATCAAGCAGGCGCAAGTTGTTTTGCAAGCATTTAAGCTTTAGTTCCTGATTAGATTCGTAAATTGGGGGATAGTCACGGGTTTCGTTACCAAATTCGTCGGTAATAATATCGCTGCAAGAATACAGTATCTCATCAACGTAACCGATATATTCGTTAGCCACGTCCTCCCCAAGCTCTTCGCCCAGTTTACCTCCGTAAGCCGTTCCGAGGTTAAATTTTCCGTCGGAAAAGGCGCCCGCACCGGCATAGCCCGACGTTATAGAGCACATTTTACAATGAACACAGCCCTGCTTTGAGGAAGCAGGGCATTTTCTGTTATTCAGAGCGTTTCCCTTTTCAATAATAATAATCTTTTTAGCGGGGTTCTTTGAAATTAACCGATAAGCAGCCATGAGGCCGCCGATACCGCCGCCGATTATGGCTACGTCATATCTTTTCATAAGGTCATTTCCTCCCTAAAAGTAATCGTTCGGCGCAAAAGCACCAACCATTATTATAAAATAACCGCTCCGGTTTTGCAACATAATATTAAATTATAAAGTAGCTGCCATAACCGCCTTAATGGTATGCATCCTGTTTTCGGCTTCCTTGAAAACGATTGAACGCTCGCTTTCAAACACCTCGTTCGTAACCTCCATTGAATCACGTCCGAAACGTTCGCACATTTCTTTACCGACGGCGGTATTTTTATCGTGATATGCGGGCAGACAATGCATAAATACGGCGTTAACGCCAGCGTTATCCATAAGCGCAGTATTAACCTGATACGGGCTGAGTTCGGTGATACGCTCTTTCCAAACCTCAACCGGTTCTCCCATTGAAACCCAAACATCGGTATAAATTACGTCAGCGTTTTTGGTTGCCTTCATCGGGTCTTCCTCAAAACGTAAGGTTGCTCCCGTTTCGGCGGCAATTTCTTCACACTTTTTAATCAAATTGGCGTCGGGGAAAAACTTTTTCGGTGCGCAGGCGGTAAAGTTAAGACCCATTTTTGCACAGCCGACCATAAGCGAATTGCACATGTTAAATCGGGCGTCGCCCATGTATACAAAGTTAATACCCTTTAATTTGCCGAAATGTTCCTTTATTGTGAGGAAATCGGCGAGAATTTGGGTTGGGTGATACTCATTAGTAAGTCCGTTCCAAACGGGCACAGAGGCGTATTTTGCGAGTTCTTCGACTATATCCTGACCGAAGCCGCGATACTCTATACCGTCGTACATTCCCGAAAGCACACGGGCGGTATCGGCGATGCTTTCTTTTTTGCCGATTTGAGAGCCCGACGGGTCAAGATAGGTTGACCCCATACCAAGGTCACGCGCCGCAACCTCAAAGGCGCAACGGGTACGTGTACTTGTTTTTTCAAAAATAAGGGCAACATTTTTACCCTTGCAAAGCTCGTGAGTCTCCCCTGCCTTTTTCTTCGCTTTTAAATCGGCGGCAAGGTTTAAGAGATATTCTATCTCTTCGGGTGAAAAATCAAGCAATTTAAGAAAATCTTTACCCTTTAAGTTCATGAAACTCTTCCTTTCCTCAAGCGCAGGCGTTAATAATAACCGCGAGCGCCTTTTTAAGCAATTCGTCGGGAATATTTAAAGCAGGTAACAGGCGGATTTTGGTCTTAGCTTTAAGCACCAA
>JBGVDX010000103.1:0-2316 GCA_045119575.1 Acutalibacteraceae bacterium | reverse complement strand
CACCGCCGTGTCAAGCTCAGACGTGTATTCGTAAAGTCTTTCCGCAAGCTCGGTAAGACGGGAAATAATGCGTTCCTCAAATTTGACCGATAACGCAGGGGAAACAGCTTTTTTGCAAGCGGCGCTTTCGGCTAAATCCTTTATGTAGGAGGCAACTGCGGGAATAATCTCCTTGCGAAGCATATCAAGAGCGGTTAATGCCTCTATTTTTATTACCTTTGAATACTGCTCAAGGTAAATTTCATATCTTGAATGAAGCTCAAGCTCGGTAAATACCTTATGCTCGGTGAAAAGCTTAACCGATTTTTCGCTGATAAGGTAAGGCATACAGTCAACGGTTGTTGCAAGGTTGAGAAGTCCGCGTTTTTTCGCTTCTTCCTGCCATTCCTTTGAATAGCCGTCGCCGTTGAAGATGATACGCTTATGCTTTTTGATTGTGCGCTTGATAAGCTTTGATACGGCGGCGCTTAAATCCTCTGCGCCCTCAAGCTCGTCGGCATATTGACGTAATGCCTCGGCTATGATTGTGTTAAGTACAATGTTCGGGCTTGCAACCGAAGCGGAGGAGCCGAGCATACGGAACTCAAACTTGTTACCCGTAAACGCAAATGGGGAGGTGCGGTTGCGGTCGGTGTTATCCTTCGGAAAATGGGGGAGTACGCTTACGCCGATTTCCATATCAGCGGCGTCGGTATTTTTGTACGGTGTACCGTTTTCGATAGCGTCCAAAATTGCGGTAAGCTCGTCGCCGAGGAACATCGAAACAATTGCAGGAGGAGCCTCGTCACCTCCAAGACGAAGGTCGTTGCTTGCGGAGGCTATTGAAATACGCATAAGCTCCTGGTAATCGTCAACTGCCTTAATGCTTGCCGCAAGGAAGAGCAAAAATTGAGCGTTTTCGGAGGGTGTCTTACCGGGGTCAAGCAAATTTTTGCCTTTATCGGTGGATAAAGCCCAGTTGTTGTGTTTACCGCTTCCGTTAATGCCCGCAAAAGGCTTTTCGTGCAATAAGCAAACAAGATTATGTTTAGCCGCAACCTTTTTCATGGTTTCCATAGTAAGCTGGTTGTGGTCGGTTGCGATGTTTGTTGTGGTATAAATAGGCGCAAACTCGTGCTGAGCGGGGGCAACCTCGTTATGTTCCGTTTTTGCAAGAACGCCGAGCTTCCATAATTCCTCGTCAAGCTCGGTCATAAAGGCCTGAACTCTGGGCTTAATGGCGCCGAAATAGTGGTCGTCAAGGTCTTGACCCTTTGGCGGCTTAGCGCCGAAAAGGGTGCGTCCCGTGTACATAAGGTCGTGGCGCTTTTCGCAACGTTCTTTGTCAATAAGGAAATATTCCTGTTCGGGGCCTACGGTCGGTATAACACGCTTTACGCTTGTATTGCCAAAAAGGCGTAAAATACGCAACGCCTGAACGTTAAGAGCGTCGATAGAACGGAGCAAGGGGGTTTTCTTGTCAAGCGCAACGCCCGTGTAAGCACAAAATGCCGTCGGGATACAAAGCACGCTGTCCTTAATAAACGCATACGACGTCGGGTCCCAGTTGGTGTATCCTCTTGCTTCAAATGTCGCACGGATACCGCCGTTCGGGAAACTTGAAGCGTCCGGCTCACCCTTGATAAGCTCTTTACCGGAAAACTCCATGATAACCTTACCCTCGGTTGACGGAGAAATAAAGCTGTCGTGCTTTTCGGCGGTAATGCCGGTCATTGGCTGGAACCAGTGGGTGTAGTGCTTGGCGCCTTTTTCAATTGCCCAATCCTTCATGGCGTTAGCTACAACGTTAGCAACGTCAAGAGAAAGGGGAGTGTTGTTGGTAATTGATTTGGTTACGGCTTTATATGTTTCTTTCGGCAAACGCTCTTTCATAACGGCGTCGTCGAAAACCATACAACCGAAAATCTCCGGAATATTTGTCATTGTTACCCTCCAAAAGCGGCTGTTAACCGCACAGTTTATTTAATTAACTTTAAAATATGTTTATGATATCGGCTAAAGTAAAGCGTGATAAGCCTTGTAAGCCCGATATCGTAAAGTATAAATACAACGTTTCCTATCGCCAACGTAATCCAAACAAACGTCATGGTCTCAAAACCAAGAGCCTCAAGCCCGAAAACGGGAATAAGTACGGCATATGCGCCGACCATAGCAACGTTGAAAATTATAAACTTCACGGCATATTCAAAAATTCGGCTTTTAAACCTTTCAATAACCGATTTAATAATGGGATAATAACCGAAAAACATTGCGTAAAGCAAAACGGCTTCGTTTAATCCAAAAATAAAACTAAGCGCCGTTGCTACAAAGTATGCG
>JBGVDX010000102.1:0-3453 GCA_045119575.1 Acutalibacteraceae bacterium | reverse complement strand
GTCACACAGGACTGTTTTTCATACGCCGCTCACCCTCTCAGGCTTCGAGTCCCATTTAGCGAAACAAAAGCAGACATCGCAAAAAACGATGTCTGCTTAATATCTAATGGCGCGCCAAAAGGGACACAGCCGCACGTGACTACGTCGTGCGTCTTGCGTCCTTGCGGCATAGCCGCTTCGGACTTCGCGGCTAAAAACAGTCACACAGGACTGTTTTTCATACGCCGCTCACCCTCTCAGGCTTCGAGTCCCTTTTAGCGAAACAAAAAGCAGACATCGCAAAAAACGATGTCTGCTTAATATCTAATGGCGCGCCAAAAGGGACTCGAACCCCTGACCTACTGCTTAGAAGGCAGTTGCTCTATCCAGCTGAGCTATTGGCGCAAAAATATGGAGCGGGTGATGGGAATCGAACCCACGTAACCAGCTTGGAAGGCTGGAATTCTACCATTGAACTACACCCGCGTCACAACGTCAGTTATTTTAACACGATAGGAAGGAGATGTCAAGATAATTATTTAAAATATATATAAAAAAATCGGTGATTGACTTTCGCGTGGTAAAGTGGTACACTTTAATGTGTAAAAGTAAGGAGTAGGAGATTATTGTCATGACTAAGCTTAAAGATGCTTATACCGACGAAATGTTTGAAGGTATATTAAAACTTAAAAATATCGACGAGTGCTATGCATTTTTCACCGACCTCTGTACGCCCCGTGAAATAAAATCCATGGCACAGCGTTATACTGTTGCCAAAATGCTGCTTAACAAGCGAGTTTACAGCGATATTGTCAACGAAACCGGAGCAAGCACCGCCACGATAAGCCGTGTTAACCGTTCGTTTGAAAACGGCTTTGATGGCTACAAGATGGTCTTTGACCGCGTTGAAAAAGACAAATAATGTCGGAGTATATTGATTTTGCTCGGTTTTACGACCGATTAATGTACGATTGCGATTATGACCGACGTGCCGATTATTTATTAAGTTTATTTGACCGTTTCGCGTGCAAGCCGAAGCTCATGCTTGACCTTGCCTGCGGAACGGGTAATTTTACTTATAGAATGGCTCAGCGCGGCGTTGATGTCATAGGCGTAGATATGTCGGCTGATATGCTCGGTATAGCCGGAGAAAAAGCTGACATATATAATGTAAGTCCGCTGTTCCTTTGTCAAAGGGCTGACGAGCTTGATTTATACGGTACAATTGACAGTTGTATATGTACACTTGACAGTGTAAATCATATTACCGATTATGACGAGCTTTGTCGTGCTTTTGGCAAGGTCTCGCTTTTCATGGAAAAAGGCGGACTGTTTATATTCGACGTCAATACTGAGTATAAACATGAGGTTGTTTTGGGTGATAATACCTTTGTTACCGACGACGGAGAGCTTTATACCGTTTGGAGCAACGAAAACGACGGAAAATTTGTTAATATAACCCTTGATTTCTTTTTAAGAAAAGGGGATATATACGAACGCTACAGCGAGGAATTTTCCGAGCGTGCATATACCGATGAAGAACTTGAAAACGCTCTTAAAAATGCCGGATTTGAAACGGTTGCCGTTTACGGAGACATGACCTTTGACGCGCCCGAACCCGACGAAGAACGTAAAATATTTATTGCAAGGAAGATATAACAATGGGAAGATTGATTAGATGTATTACTACCGACGGGTGCGTAACCGCAATGGCCGTCGATACAACCGATATTGTTAACGAGGCCGTTCGCCTGCATAAAACCAGCGCCGTTATTTCTGCGGCGCTCGGCCGCTTGCTTACTGCTGCGTCTATGATGGGCTCGTCGCTCAAAACCGATGTTGGCAGCATAACCTTAAGAGTCAGCGCCGACGGCCCTGCCGGTTCGGTTGTTGCCGTTGCTGATTGCGAGGGAAATGTACGCGGCTATGCCGAAAACCCCGTTGTAGAAATTCCGCTTAACCCGAAAGGTAAGCTCGATGTCGGCGGCGCTGTCGGCCATAACGGCAGTTTATATGTATTAAAGGATTTGGGCATGAAAGAGCCGTATAATGGCGTTATTCCGCTTGTTTCGGGCGAAATTGCCGAGGATATAACCGCTTATTTTGCCGAAAGCGAGCAAATTCCCACTGTCTGCGCGTTGGGTGTGCTTGTAAACCCCGATTTGTCAATTAAGGCGGCGGGCGGATACCTTGTGCAGCTTTTACCTACTGCCGATAACGAAATTATAACTAAGGTAGAAAAATCCATTGAGACGATCCAGCCTATAACAACCTTGCTCAGCAACGGAATGAGTCTTGAAGATATCGTTAAAAATGTTCTTAATCAGTTTGAGGTTGAAAAACTTGACGAGAGTGTTGTTGAGTATAAATGCAACTGTTCCCGTGAAAGAACGGAAAAGGTTTTGTCCACTATCGGTGCCGATGATTTGAATAAACTCGCCGAAGAACAAGAGGTTACAAGCGTAAATTGTCACTTCTGTAATAGGGTATACGACTTCACTTCAGAGGAATTAAAAAGCCTCTCAAAAAAATTATCAAAATAATTAAAAAAAGTGTTGACAACGGGCAACTGTTGTGGTAATATTACTTTCGTCGCCGGCGATACGACAACGTAATCTACCGCGATTTGGGAGCATAGCTCAGCTGGGAGAGCATCTGCCTTACAAGCAGAGGGTCATAGGTTCGAGCCCTATTGTTCCCACCAAGTTGGCCCGGTAGTTCAGTTGGTTAGAACGCTAGCCTGTCACGCTAGAGGTCGTGGGTTCGAGCCCCATCCGGGTCGCCAACTTTGCCTCTGTAGCTCAGTCGGTAGAGCAGGGGACTGAAAATCCCCGTGTCGTTGGTTCGATTCCGACCGGAGGCACCATAATTTTGCGGGTTTAGCTCATCCGGTAGAGCGCCACCTTGCCAAGGTGGAGGTAGCGAGTTCGAGCCTCGTAACCCGCTCCAAAAAAGCACTTGCTTATTGCAAGTGCTTTTTATTTTTTTATATCTCTAAACACCGGTCGTTTGAAATACATCTCCGTGATGTATATTTCAGTATAAAAGCATATTTTCGGTGTGTTAGACTTTGATGCAAACTTAACCCATAAACATATTATTATAAAAAATAAGCAGGCTTAAAAAAGCCTGCTTAATTTTATGGTGTAACCGTTTGAGCTTTTTGTTCTTTAATGTGCTTTTTCTGTATCACAATACAGCATATGAAATTGATTAGTGCCGTCATTCCCCAAGAAATCGGGTAAGAAATATAAATCATGCCGAGCGACGGGGAAGCGGCAAACGCCGTGAAAATCCAAACAATACGAAAAATGCAGGTGCAAAACAGCGTAACGAATGTCGCCGTAAGCGACCTTCCGAATCCACGTAAAACGCCCGAACCAATCTCCATAAATGCAAGCAAGAAATAACAGGTAAACATATATAAAAACCGCGTTGAAGCCGCCTCAAAAGCAATCATGTCGCCTGCGTTTT
>JBGVDX010000101.1:0-2870 GCA_045119575.1 Acutalibacteraceae bacterium | reverse complement strand
AACCTTGACCTGCTCCGCCCGAACGTTGAGCTTGACCTTTACGACGCCAACTGGAAAATTTATTCCCGTACCCGCGCCGCCGCACCGCATTATTTAGGCTACAACGCCGACGTAGAAAATTCTATCGTTACCGAGGGTTGCGTAATCGACGGCAAGGTTGATTTCTCGGTGCTTTTCTCCGACGTTACGGTTGAAGAGGGCGCCGTTGTACGCGATTCCATCGTAATGCCCGGTTCGGTTATTAAAAAGGGCGCCGTTGTTGAATACGCCATAGTGGGCGAAAACTGCGTTATCGGCGAAAACGCCCGTATCGGCAAATGCCCCGAGGAAATGAGCGACATTGGTAAATGGGGTATCGCCGTTGTAGGCAGCGACCTCACCGTCGGCGAAAAAGCCGAGGTAAAACCGCAAACCATGCTTGCTGAAAATCTGAAAGAGGGTGATTGCGAATGAAAGGCATTAACATGATGGGCTTAATATTCGCCAACAAACAGGACGGCCTTGTAAAGGAATTGACCGATATGAGAGCCATGGGCTCGGTGCCGTTCGGCGGACGCTACCGCCTAATTGATTTTTCGCTTTCCAATATGGTCAACGCCGACGTAAGCAAGGTAGGCGTTTTGACCAACGCAAATTACCATTCTCTTATGGACCACATGGGCACGGGTAAAGCCTTTGACTTAGCAAGAAAGAAGGACGGACTTTATATCCTCCCGCCCAATCTTTACAGAAGCGGCAGCGGCAACGCAACCTCGCTTGAACAGCTTATTTCGGTACGCAACTTTATTTCCAACTCGGTTCAGGAGTATGTTTACCTTTGCGACGCCGACGTAGTTTCTAATTTTAATCTTAAAGAAATGCTCCGCAAACATATTTCCAGCGGCGCAGACATTACCGTAGGCTACCGTTACGGAAAACCGCCGAAGGGCGACGGAGTAATGGATTTGCAAATGGACAGCGAGGGCGTAATTAAGGAAATTTTGATTTTCCCGTCGGGCAAAACCGAATGTAATTACGGTCTTGGAATGTACATTATCCGCCGTGAGCTTTTGCTTGAGCTTATCGACGAAGCTTCGGCACACAGCCGCGTAAACCTTACCCGCGACCTGTTCCAAAGAAATGTTGATAAATGCAAGATGTACGGCTATGAAGTTGAAGGCTACGTTGCCGTTATCGACTCGGCGGAAACCTATTTAAAGGCGAATATGGACCTGCTCAAAAGCGAAAACCGTGAAGCGCTGTTGCGCCGTGACTACCCCGTGCTGACTAAAGTTCGTGACGAGGCTCCGGTTAGGTACGGACTTAATTCCTCGGTTAAAAATTCGCTTATTGCCGACGGCTCGGTTATCGAGGGAACGGTTGAAAATTCGGTCATCTTCCGTAACGTAAAAATCGGAAAAGGCGCCGTTGTAAAGAACTGCGTGCTTATGCAGGGAACCCAAATAGGCGACAACGTAAAACTTGAATACGTTTGCACCGACAAAAACGCAACCATAGGCGAGGGTCGCGAGCTTAAAGGCTCCGAAACCTATCAGGTGTTTATCAAAAAGGACGCTAAGGTATAAGGTTTATACAGTATAAGGAGAAATAACACAATGAGAATATTATTTGCAACCAGCGAGGCCCAACCCTTCGCCGCTTCCGGCGGACTTGCCGATGTATCGGGAGCCCTGCCCAAGGCGTTACGCAAACGGCTCGTAGGCTGCCGTGTTGTAATGCCGCTTTACGACACAATAAGCGACGAAATGCGTGAAAAAATGACCTTTATCGGCAGCATCTCGGTGCCCGTATCGTGGCGCAGACAGTACTGCGGTATTTTTGAAGCAAAGGTTGACGGCTTAATTTATTATCTTATCGACAACCAATATTATTTTAAACGCGGAACGCTTTACGGCCATTACGATGACGCCGAGAGATTTGCTTTCTTCTCCCGTGCCGTTTTGGAGATTATCCCCATTATCGACTTCAAACCCGACATTATTCACTGTAATGACTGGCAAACGGCGCTTGTTCCCGTGTATAAGGACTTGTTCTATGCCGAGCGCCCCGAATATATGGGTATAAAAACGGTGTTTACTATCCATAATATCCAGTATCAGGGCAGATACGGCATGGAAATTTTAGAGGACGTGTTCGGATTGCCCAACTCCGCCGCCGATATCGTAAAATACGGCTACGGTATCAACCTTATGAAGGGCGCTATCGAGTGCGCCAACCGCGTAACAACCGTAAGCCCGACTTATGCCGACGAAATTCTTACTGAATGGTATTCGCATGAGCTTGACGGAATTTTACGTGAGCGCAGCTGGAAGCTTTCGGGTATCGTAAATGGTATCGACACCGAAATGTATAACCCCGAAACAGATAACATGATTTACAGCAACTATTCCGCCGACAATCCCGAAGGCAAGGCGGTGAATAAAAGAGAACTCCAAAAATTCTTCGGCTTACCCGAAAATCCCGATATTCCGCTTATCGGTATGGTAACTCGCCTTGTAGCGCATAAGGGACTTGACCTTGTAAAGGCGCGTTTAGAGGCAATACTTAATTTCGGAGTGCAGATTGTTGTCCTCGGCTCGGGCGAATACGAGTACGAAAACTTTCTTTACGAGATGGCTCAACGCTATCCCGACAAAATGAAACTTAAAACCGGCTTTATTCCCGATTTGGCGCATAAAATTTATGCCGGCGCCGATATTTTCCTCATGCCGTCTAAAAGTGAGCCCTGCGGCCTTGCTCAAATGGTAGCCTTGCGTTACGGAGCGATTCCCGTTGTACGAGCTACCGGCGGGCTTAAGGACACTATCACCGATTCGGGAACTTTCGAGGGCAACGGCTTTGTTTTCGGGGAATACAACGCCGACGATATG
>JBGVDX010000100.1:0-4116 GCA_045119575.1 Acutalibacteraceae bacterium | reverse complement strand
AAGATATCATTTACGAGGGCTACGGACCCAACGGCGTTGCCGTTGTAGTTGAAACCCTTACCGATAACCGCAACCGTACCGCCGGTAACATACGCCATTATTTCGACAAAAACGGCGGTAACCTCGGTCAAAACGGCTCGGTAATGTTCATGTTTGAGCGCAAGGGCGTTATCATCATGAACGCTGAGGGGCTCGACGAAGAAACCGTTATGATGGACGCACTTGACGCAGGAGCAGAGGACTTTAATCCCGACGGCGAAATTTTCGAAATCACCGCCGACCCGAACCAGGTTATGAAGGTTGCCGCCGCGTTGCAGGAAAAGGGATATACCCTTGAATCGGCAGAAGCGGCTTATGTTCCCGCTACAACAACCGTTCTTGACGACGAGGAATCGCTCTTTAAGATGAACCGTATGCTCGACATGATGGAAGAGGACGACGACGTTCAAAACGTTTGGCATTCTTGGGAGCAGGCTGAATAATTTTTTCGACATATAAAAAGACCTATCGTTAGAGTGAAACTCTTAAGGACAGTAAAAAAGCTGTGTAGAAATTTTCTACACAGCTTTATATTTTACGCCTTGCGTTTTGCGATATTTTTACCGTTTTTTGTTACAGGTTTAAGCCGAAAAGGCGGTTTGTGTTTTCGCGGGTGGCTTTTAAAATTTCGGCACGGGTTACTCCCTTTATCTCGGCTATTTTTTCGGCAGTAAGCGAAATCATAGACGAATTGCAGCGCTTGCCTCTAAACGGTACGGGCGCAAGATAGGGACAGTCGGTTTCGATAAGCAGCCTTTCAAGCGGCAATTCGGCGATACACTCGACGGCTTTTCGCGCGTTTTTGAAGGTTATGACGCCCGTCATACCGACGTACATACCGAGTTTTACAATTTCGCGCATTGTTTCGACGCTTCCCGAATAACAATGGACAACACCTTTCGGTTTATATTCCTTTAAGATGTCAAGAGTGTCGCAGTGGGCGTCTCGGTCATGGACAATTATCGGCAAATCGTGCTTTTTCGCAAGCTCAATTTGGCTTATAAAGACCGATTTTTGAATATTTTTATCGGCGCCGTCATCGTAGTGGTAATCAAGTCCAATCTCCCCCACCGCGACCGCCTTTTCGTCGAAAAGCAGTTTTTCAAGCTCGGAAAGCATATTATCGTCGAAGCTTTCGGCAAATTCCGGATGTACACCTACTGCCTGATACATAAAGGGGTATTTATGGGCAATTTCAAGTCCCTTTTTACAAAGCTCAAAGCTGCTTGAGTTATTAATAATTCCGCAAACGCCGTATTTGTTTATGTTGCAAAGCAAATCGTCGCGGTCATTATCAAAGGACGTATCGTCATAATGTGCATGGGAATCGAAAATATATTCGTCATTACCGAGATTAGGCAATTCAAAGTTATCTATAATCATTTTTATTTCCTCATACAAGCACAGCACCGTTTTAGCGGTGCTGTGAATTGGTTTTTATCGAATTTTTGAGCCGGGCTCAACACCGTCAAGGAAAACAACCTTTACTCCGTCGGCGGCGTCAGCGGCAAGTATCATGCCCTGACTTTCTACGCCGCAAAGGGTTGCGGGTTTAAGGTTGGCAACAACGATAACCGTTTTGCCGACAAGCTCCTCGGGTTTATAATATTGGGCTATTCCCGAAGCGACCGTGCGGGGTTTTCCGCTGCCGTCGTTCAAGGTTAATTTAAGCAGCTTCTTCGCCTTCTTAACCGGCTCGCAAGCGGTAACGGTTGCGGCACGAAGCTCAACCTTTGCAAAATCGTCAATAGCAATTTCGGGTAACAAGACGAGGTTAGCCTCCGCCTTTTCAGCCGCCTTTTTCTTTGCTTCAATTTCGGCGTGGATTTCTTCAAGCATTTTTTCGGCGTCGATACGTGAGAAAAGCGGAGTCGGTGTACCGACAGAGGCGCCCGATTCAAGTCCGCCGAAGGTTTTGATAGACTCATACGTATCGAGGCTACAGTTCATTTGAGCGAAAATCGCCTTTGCCGTTTCGGGCATAAAGGGAGAAAGCAACACTGAAATTATGCGGATACTTTCAAGCAGGTTGTAAAGCACGGTACCGAGGCGGGCCTTATTAGCCTCGTCCTTGGCAAGCGCCCACGGAGCCGTTTCGTCGATATATTTATTCGAACGGCGGGCAAGGTTCATTACGGCGTCAACCGCGTCGGCAATACGGTACTCGCCGATACATTTTTCAACATCGGCAACCGTTTTAGCCGCCATAGCCTTAAGTCCGTCGTCAAGCGGGTCGGCACAGTCGCCCGGCTGAACCACACCGTCGAAATATTTATTCTGCATTGCGATTGTACGGTTAACGAGGTTGCCGAGGGTGTTAGCCAAATCGGAATTATAACGTTCGATGATAGTTTCGTAGGTTATTCCGCCGTCCGACGCATGAGGCATTTCGGAAAGCAAATAGTATCTTACCGCGTCAACACCGAAGCGGGCACAAAGCTCGTCGGCATAAATAACATTTCCGCGGGATTTAGACATTTTATCCTCGCCGAAAAGAAGCCACGGGTGACCGTAAACCTGCTTCGGTAAGGGTTCGCCGAGAGCCATAAGCATAATCGGCCAATAAATTGTATGGAAACGGACGATGTCCTTACCGATAATGTGAACATCGGCAGGCCAGTATTTTTTGTACATTTCGGACGAGCCGTCGGGGTCGTAGCCTATGCCTGTGATATAGTTGGAAAGAGCGTCAATCCAAACATATACAACATGGTCGGGGTCGAAATCTACGGGGATTCCCCATTTAAAAGAGGTACGCGAAACGCACAAATCCTGAAGTCCCGGTTTTATGAAGTTGTTAAGCATTTCCTTTTTACGTGCTTCGGGGTAAATAAAATGCTCATTTTTTTCAATAAAATCTTCAAGCTGCTTTTGATACTTGGAAAGACGCAGGAAATAGGCCGATTCCTTTTCGGCGTGAACCTCACGGCCGCAGTCGGGGCATTTTCCGTCGACAAGCTGGCTCGGCGTCCAGAAAGATTCGCAAGGGGTACAGTAAAGTCCCTCGTATTCAGACTTATAAATATCGCCCTGCTCATAAAGCTTTTTAAAAATCTTTTGGATAACCCTTTCGTGGTCGGCGTCGGTTGTTCGGATAAATTTATCGTAGGTTGTGTTGAGCAAATCGCAAATTTCGCGTATTTCGCCCGCAACCTTATCAACATATTC
Source organism: Acutalibacteraceae bacterium (assembly GCA_045119575.1). Classification (GTDB taxonomy): domain Bacteria; phylum Bacillota; class Clostridia; order Oscillospirales; family Acutalibacteraceae; genus UMGS1976. Next base: position 909 of record JBGVDX010000100.1, on the reverse strand, counting down.
CTTAGGTGTTACGCCGGCAGCAGTTGCGTACTCTTCAATTTTTTGACCGTGCTCGTCGGTGCCGGTCATAAAGAAAACATCGTACCCCTGCATACGCTTATATCTTGCGATAGCGTCGGTCATAACGATTTCGTAAGAGTTTCCGATATGCGGTTTACGGGAAGTGTAGGCAATCGCCGTAGTTATATAGAATTTTTCAGCCATTTTATAATCCTCCAAGCCAAATTAGGCTTAATTATAAAGTTTATTATATCAAACAGAGCGTAAAATTCAAGCAGTTACGCCTTAAAATATCGTTTAATCAGTATATCTGTTTGTTTTTTATCTAAATTAGTCGCTTTTAAGGTTATCGATTGCTCAGCTCTTACCGTTACGGCAAGCTTGCAAGCGTGGTACCGTCGCTCAATCGGACCCTGCGACACCTTAATCATGCATGTTTTGTCTTTTTTTACGCGCATTTTCTTTATGGTAAGGCGTTTATACGAACGCATTATAACGCCGTCGCCGATAGTTACGCCGCCGTGGTTTTGGTAATAAATCCGCACCGATAAAAAGTACATCAAAACGATTTGTACAAACGACATGATAAGCACTATCATGCCGCTGAACGCATTAAATATCGCCATTAAAACCAATTCCGCCGCTACGCTTGCCGCAAGCAGCACAAGCGGCATGAAAACGGCACGCTTTAACATTCGGCGCGGACAGGTAAGGTCAAATTTATCCTCGCTCGAAATATCAAATATGCCGAGTTGGAAATCGTTAGCCTGGCGCAAGTTTACGGCGGGCAAAACAACCTCGCTTTCCTCGCGCTTTTTTCCGTAACCCGCGGCGGAAATGCCAACCCAGCAAAAGCCGAGAACACGCATTACGGGCGGCATATTAATTACAACGGCATTAATCGACTCG
>JBGVDX010000099.1:0-3376 GCA_045119575.1 Acutalibacteraceae bacterium | reverse complement strand
CTCGGCAAATCGTCTATTTCTTTTTCGTCCTTATATTTTATATCGGGTTTTCTTCCCATTATACCAAGTCCCGAACAAGGTGCGTCACATAGCACTCGGTCAAATTCGCCGAGATTTGTGTCGAATACGGCGGCGTCGGAAGTATAGGTTTTAACGTTTTTAAGCGAAAGGCGTTTTGCTCCGTCGAAAATAAGTTTTGTTCGGTGGTCATAAAGGTCACAAGACACAATTTCGCCCGTTCCGTTCATCATTTCGGCCGCCGTAAATGTTTTTCCGCCCGGCGCGGCGCAAATATCAAGCACGCGCATATTTTCGGTAACATCAATAGAGGCGGCGCAAATTTGACTTGATAAATCCTGAACATGGAAAAGTCCGTTTTTGTAGCAATTAAGCTTATCTACCGAGCCCGAAATCTCGGTTATTTTTAAAGAGTCGGGTACAAAGGTTTTTTCGGAGGTAACGTTTTCTTCGGCAAGCTTTTGGATAAGCGTATCGGCGTTGCATTTGGTTGTATTTACACGCAAGTATACCGATGATTTCGAAAGCATAGCCTCGAAAACCGCTTTAGCCGTTTCGATGCCGTACTGATTAATCATTCGGGCAACAATCCATTCGGGAAAAGAATAGCGGATACTGATTGATTTTATCGAATTGTCGTCGGAAATAACGGTTTCGCTCTCTCTTTCAATCGAACGTAAAACGGCGTTAACGTAGCCCGCCGCCTTTGAATTTTTTGAGCGTTTAACTATAGTTACCGATTCGTTTATAGCGGCAAAGGCCGGTATTCTGTCCATATATAAAAGCTGGTACACGCCTATTCTTAAAGCCGCCGCAACAATATAGGGAAGTTTTTTTATAGGTTGTTTAGAGTATTTAGAAAGTATGTAATCAATAGTTATTTTTCGGTCAAGAACGCCGTAAAACAGGGCGGTCGCAAGCGAAGCGTCGTTTCGCTCAAGTCCGTCCTGTTCTATAACATTGTCTATTACTAAATTTGAGTAGCCGCCGTCCGCGTCAACCTTAATAAGCGCTTTAACGGCTGATTTTCTCGGGTTTGCCATAAAAAAAGCCAAATCCTTTCATCTGCGCCTTACTCGTGTTAAATAATAAAGTAAGGTCATTACAGCTTGTATCATAGCGGCAACGTAGGTCATAGCCGCCGCAGTAAGCACACTTCTTGCTCCGCTCGCCTCTTCGTCGTTTAGCAAAGCGTTGTTTCTTATTGCCTGCATCGCTCGTCGCGACGCATTAAACTCGACGGGCAAGGTAATCACTTGAAACAAAACGGCAAGCGCAAAAAGGGCTATTCCGATGTAAACAAGTCCCGCAAAGCCGATAACCGCTCCGATAATTGCAAGCGGGATACCGAGTTGCGAACCAATGTTACAAGCGGGAATTATAGCCGTGCGCAGCTTTATCGGGCCGTAGTTTTGAGCATACTGTACCGCGTGGCCCGCCTCATGAGCCGCAACGCCTACCGCCGCAACCGAAGTTGAACCGTAAACTCCGTCCGAAAGACGAATTACGTTACTTTTCGGGTCATAGTGGTCGGTCAGGTTGCCCGATACTTGCTCAATCTTTACTCCCGTTACGCCGTTTTGTTGCAAAACAGCCCTTGCCGCGTCGGCGCCGGTAAGTCCGCGAGAATTTAAAACGTTGCTGTATTTTGAAAACGAATGCTTGACCTTATACTGGGCATAAAGCGACAGTATAAGACCCGGCAACATAAACGCAAGATAAGAATAATACATATATTATACTCCTAAAACTGTTCCTTTTCCAATCGGTCGGCCTTTTAACATTTCGGTTGCAGACATTCTTTTTGAGCCTTCAAGCTGGACGTCGGTAAACTTAAGACCGTTTCCGTCACCGAACGCAACCGTAAGTGTACCGTCGGACGACACAACCTGGCCAGCTTTTCCGTTAACCGAGCCGATTTTTTCGGCGGCAAAAACTTTCAGTCGCTTGTTGCCGATAATAGTATAAGCAATAGGCCACGGATTAAAACCTCGAATAAGATTAAAAACATTTTCAGCCGACATATTAAAGTCGATTAAAGCCATTTCTTTGGAAATAATTTTTGCGTAATTTGATTTTTCGTGATCCTGCGGAATAGGAGTTAACTCTCCTTTTTCAAGTTTAGAAAGGGTTGAAACAATAAGCTTTCCGCCCATTTCGGCAAGTCGGTCAAATAGTTCTCCGGCGGTTTCGTTTTCGCCGATTTCGGTTTCCGAAACCTCAAGCATATCTCCGGTATCTATTCCGTCGTCCATTTGCATAGTTGTAACGCCGGTTTTTGTTTCGCCGTCAATAATCGACCACTGAATAGGCGCCGCACCGCGGTATTTAGGCAAAAGCGAGCCGTGAACGTTTACAAAGCCGAATTTAGGTAATTTAAGCATTTCCGAAGGAATAATCTTTCCGTATGCGACAACTACTACGCAATCGGGGTTAAGTTCTTTCATAAGAGAAAGCGCTTCCTCGGTGCGGACAGAGTCGGGCTGATAAACCGTAATGTCGTTTTTTTCGGCACAAACCTTAACGGGCGGCGGTGTCATAACTCTTTTACGGCCGACGGGTTTATCTGGTTGGGTAAAAACGCCGATAATTTCATGTCCCGCATTAATAAGTTCCTCAAGGCAAGGAACGGCAAAATCGGGCGTTCCCATAAAAACAAGCTTCATATTATTCTCCCTCGTAAGGACGGATTACCTTTTGCGTAAATAAAACACCGTCAAGATGGTCAATTTCGTGGCAAAAAGCTCTTGCTTTTAAGTCCTCGCCTTTTATGCGGAACTTGTTTCCGTTGCGGTCATATGCTTCTACTATAACAGACATGGGGCGGCTGGTTATTCCCCATGTATTTGGGCAGGAAAGACAGCCTTCACATTCCTCCTGCTTTCCCGATTGACCGACGATTTTTGGATTTATAAGTTCAACAAGTCCGTCACCTGCGTCAACAATGCAAACGCGACGTAAAATGCCAACCTGAACAGCGGCAAGTCCGCAACCATCCGCCATACGCATGGTCTCTGCCATGTCGTCAAGCAGGATATGAAGCTTTTCGTCGAACTTTTCAACGGGACGGCTGACTTTATTCAGCATCGGGTCTCCCATTTTTACTATATTTCTAACTGCCATTAGTTTTCACCTCAAATTAGTTTACATAACGCTATCAGGATTAAGGTCGGCGAACGCAGTAACGTTCTTGTTCCTTCTGTCACGACCGAAATCCTTTAAAGCGGTTGATATTATTTTTCTGAAATCGGATGTATTCTTGGTTTTTATAATAATTCGGTAACGGTATTTTCCGCCGACACGCGGTATAGATGCCGGCGACGGCCCTAAAATTATCATTTTTACCGAAGTATAGGTA
>JBGVDX010000098.1:0-1742 GCA_045119575.1 Acutalibacteraceae bacterium | reverse complement strand
AACGGTAAAGCTTGACGTTATCGGTTTTTTGGGTTCGGGCTCGTCGGCCAATTCTTCAAGCTTTTCAAGGTCACGGAGTTCGTCGAGTTCATCCGTTTCCGTTAACTCCTCAAGCTCGTCGAGCTCCTCCGCCTTATTAGCGGTCGTTTCGGCTATAAATTCGGCGGCATTTTCTTCGTTCGATTTCATTTCGCTTATGATGCGTTCGATATCGTTCGAGTTTTGCGGCTCATTCGCTTCAGGCTCCTCCTGATAGGTTTCTTCTTCTATCGTTTCGGCGGCGAGCTTTGCGGCAAGCGTTGGGTCGTTCTTTACCTCGTCGGGCATTGCGTTTATAAGCTCAAGCTGATTTTTAAGTCGGTCTTCCATGTCGCGCTTAAACATAGTAACTTGCAGCCTTAATGCATCAAAAAGCGATTGTTGTTCGGCAACGGCGTTTTCGGCGGCGGCGGTTATCGCCTCGGACTTGCGGTTGGCGTTTTCTATGCTTTCCGTGGTCAGCTTTTCGGTCGTTTCCGACAAATTCTTTGACAAGGTTTGAGCCTCGGTCAAAATAAGGTCGGCTTTTTCCTTTGACTCGTCAAGCATGTTTTGCGAGTTAAGCTTTGCGTCGGACAAAAGCTTTTCCGCTTCCGCGTTAGCTTTAAAAACAATGTCTTCGGCCGTTTTCTGAGCCTCCGAAACAAGGTTGTCGCTTACTCGCTGGGCGTTTACTAAAGCGGACTGTATCGCTTGCTCGTCGTTTTTGTACTCGTTAAGCTTTAACTCGTAGTCGGCAATCTTTTTTTCGTTTGCCGCCTGAGTTGCGGTAAGATAGTTTATTGTGTTAACAATTTCGTCAAGGAAAACGTCAACCTCAATTTTTTTATAACCGCTCATCCCGGCCTTCGAAAAATGTTTATTCCTGATTTCTTCGGCTGAAATCATAGTTTATTGCCTCCTTTTTATAAAGCACAAATGGTCGCATATGCCTATCATCAGACGGCATATGCGATCACCGAAAGTCGTTTTATCAGGTTAACGGTAGGTTCCGCCCTCAATCTCGTCAATGAGCATATCGCCCATAACGTCGACATTGTAGGGGGTAATCATAAATGTGTTGGCGGCAACTCGTTTAACAAGGCCGTTGTTAGCGTAGGCAACACCGCTTAAAAAGTCGATAAGGCGGCGCTGAACGTCCTTGGGTGTTTTTTCAAGGTTTAATACAACGGTATGCTTGTTGTTAAGATGGTCGGCGATAGACGGTGCATCCTCGAAACGCTCGGGTTTAACAAGGACAACCTGGAGCTGGGCGTGGTTTCTCATACTGACAACCTTTTGCTTATCGGCAGAAGTGGTCTCCTTTGTATAGGATGCAGGCGCAGCATCGTCATCGTAATCGTCGTACGCGCCCTCAAAATCGTCGTATTCGTCCTCCTGCGCTCTGAAGAAACCAGAAAGCTTGTCTTTGATTCCCATAAATAACACTCCCCATAAAAATTTAAGTAATTAAACAGGATAATTTCGGCGACCAAAAAGCCGGGTTCCCACGCGGACTATATTCGCTCCGCAAAGAATTGCAGCTTCATAATCGTCGGACATACCCATGGATAGATAACTCATATTAACATTATCTATTTTTTTAGCCGAAATGTCAACAAATAGATTGCGCATTTGGTCGAAATATCGCAAATTTTCTTCAATTTTTTCGCAAATTGGAGGAATTGTCATTAATCCTTCCACTTTTATGCCCGATAAAGAGG
>JBGVDX010000097.1:0-6574 GCA_045119575.1 Acutalibacteraceae bacterium | reverse complement strand
ATATTCGAATGAACGGCTCAGCCATTGAGTGCCGTATCAATGCGGGAAGCTGCGGAACGCTGAAAATGCTCCATGTTCCGGGCGGCCCGTCAGTGCGATTTGATACCTGCCTTATTGAAGGCACGGTTGTTTCTCCGTATTACGATTCGTTGCTCGGAAAACTGATTGTTTTTGCAAAAACACGGGAGGAAACTTTGCGAAAAATTCGCGCATCTTTGTGTGAATTGGTGATTGAAGGTATACCGACAAATATTGAGGAGCAACTGCGGATTGTCGAAGACGAACGCTTTACATCCGGCAATTATGATTTAACTTTTATGGGAAATAGGTGACATTATGGCACTTTTGAATTTTTTAAAACCGAAAAATCAGTTGGAGGAAGGCGGACGAACCTCTGCTCCGGTGCAACGGGATGACGGTGAACCCGAAAAAAATTGTCCTAATTGCCATAAAGACATTCCGCTAAGTCGCCTTTGGGCAAATAACCTTGTGTGTTCTTGCGGCTATCATTTTCGTATGAAGGCGCGTCAGCGTATTCAAATGATTGCCGATAAAGGCAGCTTTTACGAGCTGTTTCCGGGGATGAAATCGGATAACCCCTTAAATTTTCCCGGATACAAGGATAAGGTCGAAACCGTTCGCGTTGCAAGCGGCGAAGAGGAGGCCGTAATTTGCGGTACGGCTATGATCGGGAAACAAAAATGCTGTCTTTTTGTTATGGAACCATATTTTATGATGGGCAGTATGGGAAGCGCTGTGGGCGAAAAAATCACGTCGCTTTTCGAGTATGCCGTTAAGTATCGTTTGCCCGTTGTCGGCTTTACCGTATCGGGCGGCGCTCGTATGCAGGAGGGGCTTCTATCCTTAATGCAGATGGCAAAAACAAGTGCGGCGGTAAAAAGGCACAGTGACGCAGGACTTTTATATATCGCGGTGCTTACCGATCCCACAACCGGCGGAGTTACCGCCAGCTTTGCCATGGAGGCCGACATTATTTTAGCCGAACCGGGCGCAACTGTCGGTTTTGCAGGTTCAAGAGTTATTGAACAAACAACAAAGAAATCGCTTCCCGACGGATTTCAAAAGTCAGAGTTTGTTTTAAAACATGGCTTTATTGACAGTATCATCCTTCGCTCCTACCAAAAGAAATATCTGACCGAGCTTTTGAAGCTGCACGATGGGAGGACAATTTGATGAATAAAGCGGCATACGATAGAGTAAAACTTGCCCGTGACAACGAAAGACCAACGGGGCTTGATTATATAAAAAACATATTTAAAGGATTTATTGAGCTTCACGGAGACCGCCGTTACGCTGACGATCCGGCTATCGTTGGCGGTATTGCAAGGCTTGACGGCGAGCCTGTAACCGTTATTGCCATCGAAAAAGGCCACACGGCAAAGGAACGCACCTACCGTAATTTCGGCGCTCCTAATCCGGAGGGCTATCGAAAGGCGCTTCGCCTTATGAAACAGGCGGAAAAATTCGGAAGACCGATTATATGCTTTATTGATACTTCCGGAGCATATTGCGGCATCGGAGCCGAAGAAAGAGGGCAGGGTCAGGCGATTGCCGAAAACCTTATGGAAATGTCGACGCTATGTGTTCCGATTATTTCCGTTCTTATTGGCGAAGGCGGAAGCGGTGGCGCTTTGGCGCTTGCGGTAGCCGACCGAGTTTGGATGTTGCAAAATGCCGTTTATTCGGTAATTTCTCCCGAGGGCTGCGCAAGTATCCTTTGGAAGGACTCGGCAAAAGCCGAAACTGCGGCGGCAAGCCTCAAATTAACGGCAGAGGACGCAAAAAGCCTTGGCGTTATCGAACGTATCCTTTCTGAAAAAGAAATAGGCAAAAAGGAATTTTACGACCGTATCCGAACTCTTTTAATCGAAGAAATTGATGTATTGACAAACGACCTTGACCTTGTAGGAAACCGTTATGAGAGATTTCGTAAACTCGGTGTCGGCGCAGTCATTAAGGAGTAATTATGAGCGTATACCAAGAATATTGTCATGAGCTTACCGACGAAAACGGTAACTTAAAGAAATTAACACTTGATTATCCCGACAATTTCAATTTCGGCTACGATGTTGTCGACAAAATAGCGGATGAGGAACCCGAAAAAAAGGCGCTTGTTTGGTGTAACGTAGAAGGCGAAGAGCATATCTTTACCTTTTCGGATATAAAAAAATACAGCAACAGGATGGCGAATGTTTTTCGAGCCTCGGGTATCGGTCACGGCGACCGCGTAATGTTGATACTAAAACGTCACTATGAATATTGGTTTGCGGCGGTGGCGTTACACAAAATCGGCGCCGTAATGATTCCCGCAACACACATGCTGACGGTAAGCGACCTTGTTTACCGCATTAAAGCATCGAAGGTAAAGGCCATTGTATGCACATCACAGAACGAGGTGCCCGAAAAGCTTGTTGAGGCGTTAAAAGAGTCGAATACGACGGCAAAGCTTTGGTGCGTTCAGGCGGATATAGACGGATTTGAAAATATCACCTCAGAAATGGAAAAAGCGAGCGACGAGTTTGACCGTATCCCTACATTGGCGACCGATCCGCTTATGCTGTATTTCACCTCCGGCACAACCGGTTACCCGAAAGGCGTTATTCACGAACACAGCTATCCTCTTGCTCATATCGCGACCGCAAAGTATTGGCAACAAGCCGAGGATAACGGACTTCACTTTACGGTGGCAGAAACCGGCTGGGCAAAGGCATCCTGGGGCAAGATATACGGTCAATGGCTTGTCGGCAGCGCCGTTATGGTCTATGATTTTGATAATTTTGATCCAAAACAGCTTACAACCATTATAAATAAATACGGGGTGACTTCTTTTTGCGCGCCGCCTACGGTTTATCGCTATCTTGTCCGTAAAGGAATCCCCGATATGCCGACTCTGAAGCATGCTTCTACCGCCGGCGAAATGCTCGCTCCCGAGGTTTTTCGTAAATTTACCGAACGAACGGGCCTCACCCTTTGCGAAGGCTATGGTCAAACGGAAACAACGCTTCTTTTGGCGAATTTTAAGGCAAATGATGCCATGGAAGGCTCTATGGGAACGCCGTCGCCTTTTTATAATATCGAGCTTCGGGGAAAGAACGGTAAACCTGTTGCTATGGGCGAAATCGGCGAGGTTGTTATCATCCCGAACGAAAACGGAAAGCAGCCCGGTGTCTTTACCGCCTATCTTGACAACGAGCAACAGTATAATTATGTATGGCGTGACGGTGTATATCATACGGGCGACGCCGCTTATATGGACGAAAGCGGCCGCTATTGGTTCCACGGTCGGTTCGACGACATCATCAAAACAGGCGGCTTTAGAGTAGGACCCTATGAGGTAGAAAATGTACTCATGGAGCATAAGGCGGTTGTGGAATGTAGCGTTATCGGCGTTCCCGACGCGCTTAGAGGACAAGCGATAAAGGCCATTATTGTGCTTGGTCAAGGATATGCTCCTACAAAGGAGCTTGAGTTTGATATCAAGGAATTTTGTAACCAAAAGCTTGCCGAATACAAGTGGATTCGTATTGTTGAATTTGTAGAAGAAATGCCCAAAACCATCAGCGGCAAGATTCAAAAGAACGTACAGCGAAATCAAGATTAAAGAGGTTTTCTATATGATAAAAGGCATAGGCTGTGACATAGTGGATATACCTCGGATAGAACGGCTTTTTAATCAAAAAAGATTTTTAGAAAAGGTTTATACGCCGTATGAGCGGGAGTATATAAGCAAAAATTCCGTTCATACGGCGGCAGGACTTTGGGCAGCAAAGGAAGCTGTCAGTAAAGCGTTGGGAACAGGCTTTTCAGGATTTAGCATAACGGATATTGAGGTTATCCGTAACCATAACGGACGGCCCGAAATTTTGCTTTATAACGGAGCAAAAGCAACGGCAGAAAAGCTTGAAATTCGGCGGATACATATCAGTATTTCGCATGAGGATAAACAAGCGATTGCGTTTGCGGTTGCAGAATAAATATATTATTACCGCAAAAAAATACAAGATTTTTTAGCGATAATGTGCTATACTTGATTCTATCCTTGTTTTCAAAGCAATGCTTCGTTTGCAAAAAGGAGTTACTATGAGCAATACATTAAAAAATACGGAGGACATATTAAACCAAGGAATAAGCGGTTTTCATAAATATGTTTTGACCGATCCGATTCACCTTGATTATGTAAGCAAGAACTTATGCGATATGCTTGGCGTTTGCGAAGGTGAGCTGTTACACAACGATAAGGATCTGTACGCACAAATGGTTTATCACGCTGACCGACCGAAATATGCCCAACTGATTAAAAAAATATCCGAAAAAGAGCAAACTCTTACCGGTGAGTACCGTTTGATGAAAAAGGACGGTACAGTAATTTGCGTAAGAGATAATTTCACGTCCAAAAGGGAAGAGGACGGTACCCTTGTCGGCTATTCTGTTTTATCCGATATAACCGATATTAAAAACGAAAACAACAATCTGCAATTTTTGAACCAAACCATTCCTTGCGGATTTATAAAATATACCTGCGAAAAGCAACCGAGAATTACTTATATTAATCAGACCATGATTGATTTACTTCGTTTCCCGGAAACAAAAGCGGGAGAACTCGATTATCTCGAAATGTATAAGAGCAACATTTTTTTGATGATACCGATGGAGGAACGCCGCAGATTTTCAATGTATCTTAATCGCGTTTATTCCGCCGAAGCTCCTATTGCCGGCGAAATGACCTTGCTTCGATGTGACGGAACGCGAGCCTATGTGTTCGGCTGGGTAACGAAGTGCATAAATGAGCAGGGCGTAGCGGAATTTCAAAGCGTTTGCATGGACATTACCGAACGCCACCGAGCAAGAAAAGCAACCGAAACAAAGCGTTATTTAAAAGCGCTTACCGACGTTTACGATAAAATTTTTGAGTTCAATCTCGATGCGAATACCGTAAAATGTCTGCATTGCGATGACGGCTCGTCATTCAAAAAATTTGAAGATATTGCGATGCAAATTGATGACGCTCTTGAAAAATGGATAATAGGCGCAGTTGATTCAGAGGATTGCGACAAGGTTCGTTCTTTTTTCAGGGATTTTTCTCAAAAAAAGCTGTATGAGCCGGGCGCAAAGCCGCCGCAACTATCATATAAGGCTTTGTCCTCGACGGGGGATATAAACCAATATATCGGTATTTTTATCAAAGTGGACGAATCTGTAAGCTTCTATTGCTGTCGCCGTGTTCATAATTTAGGCGAAACCGAGGTTTTGCGTACCGAAAACGACCAGTTAAAGGAAAATATGAAAGAACTGGTTATGCGTTTTTCTGACGGTATTGCCGCATTTGAGATTTCATTCGACGGAAAGGTAAAACCGCTGTATGCCAGCGAAAACGTATGCGAATTTTTCGGTTATACAAAGAAAGAATGGCTCCCGTTAACAAAAAAGTTTACTCCGCTTGAAAATTTTGTTGCGTACAGCGAAGCGGCGTACGAGAATTTTGCGGAATTGCTCCGAAACGGCGAAGCGGAATTCACCTATTTTGATTACAAGACCGAAACGGAGCGCCGAATTAAAGCAATTTGCTCCCAAAGAGAGCCAAACAGTAATTCCCCGAGATATGTTATGCTTTATTCGGTTGACGATGCCGAGCCGGATGAAAAGAGCAATCTTCCCGAAAACCGTACTGTTTCAATCCGCACCTTTGGATATTTCGATGTGTTTGTCGGCGATAAGCCGATTGCGTTCAGAAATAAAAAGGCGAAGGAATTATTTGCGCTTCTTGTCGACCGTAAGGGCGGATATGTCACCTCGGAAGAAGCAATCAGCTTTTTATGGGAGGACGAGACGGTTAATACCGTAACCTTGTCAAGATATCGCAAGGTGGCGCTTCGTTTAAAAAACACCTTGGAGGAATACGGCATTTCTGACGTTATCGAATCGGTGGACGGTAAACGGCGTATCGTTCAGGAAAAGGTTCGGTGTGATTTATACAACTATCTTTCGGGAAAAGAAGAATATGCGCAGCTTTTCAAAGGCAGTTATCTTACAAATTACAGCTGGGGTGAAACTACGCTTGGCGAACTTTCAAATAATTTGGAGTGAGTGATAAACAGTGAGTACATATATTCATAAAGTTAATTATTACGAAACCGATAAAATGGGCATAACTCATCATTCGAATTACATTCGCTTTATGGAAGAGGCAAGAATGAACTTTTTAGAAACGGTTGGATACCCGATGACACGTTTAGAAGCGGAAGGTATTACTTCCCCTGTTGTGTCGGTAAATTGCGAGTATAAGCGCCCGACCACCTACAGCGACGAAATCGAAATTGAGGTATCTCTTACACGGTATACGGGCGCAAAGCTGTCCCTTTCTTATGTTATGAAGATAGCCGGCACGGAAAATATAGTTGCCGTGGCGTCTTCTTCCCATTGTTTTATTGATTCAAACGGAAGACCGATTGCGGTTAAGAAATATTTTCCCGATTTTGACTCGGTGCTAAGAAAAAACGTTATATAATTTTAATACAATCAAGCGGCAGGGAAGCTTACCCTGCCGCTTGGTTTA
>JBGVDX010000096.1:0-1993 GCA_045119575.1 Acutalibacteraceae bacterium | reverse complement strand
TACATAATATAGTGCTATTTTCGCTAAAAATCAAGAGTTTTTTTGCTTTTTTCTTCATTTTTTATAGGATTTTAAAATTAGCAACAACTTTACTCGTTTTTTCTCAATTATTCTTCGGTTTTCTCCGTTTTACTCGTTTTTTGTAAAAATAAAAAAAAACGGTACTGTCATATTATGACAATACCGTTTTTTAAACTTAAATTATTCAGCGTCAGTTGTAGCAACAACCTCTTCGGCAGCTTCTTCAACCGCTACCGGCTCTAAAAGAGCCTTCATAGAGAGGCTTACACGCTTTTTGTCAAAGTCAATAGCGGTAATTTTTGCTTCAACTTCCTGACCAACAGAAAGAACATCGGCAATTTTCTCAATGCGCTCGTTGGCAATTTGAGAAATGTGGATAAGTCCGTCGATACCCGGAATAATTCTTGCAAAAGCACCATAGGTTGTCATGCTGACAACGGTAGCTTTAACAACCGAGCCGACTTCATAATTCTTCTTGAGGATTTCCCAAGGATTATCGTCAGCATTCTTGAAACCAAGAGAGATTTTCTTTTTCTCGGAATCAAGCTCTTTAACGTAAACGTCAACGGTATCGCCAACATTAACTACTTCAGACGGGTGCTTAATTCTTGACCAAGAAAGCTCAGAAATATGTACCATTCCGTCAACGCCGCCAAGGTCAACAAAAGCGCCGTAGTTGGTAAGAGTTTTAACAACACCTGTGTAACGCTTACCTACTTCAATCTCAGCCCAGAACTTTTCTTCGATTTCTTTTCTTGCTTCACGAAGCACGCTGCGGATAGAGCCTACTGCGCGGCGGCCGCGACCGATTTCGATAATACGGAAGTTAACGGTATTACCCTTAAGGTCTTCAAGAGATTCATTACGGCTGACAGTAGCCTGAGAAGCGGGAACAAATACGCGGATACCGTTGCAAACTACGATAACGCCGCCCTTAATAACTTCGGTAACTACGCCTTCAAGAATCTCATTTGTCTCTTTAGCTTCGTTAATCTTGTTCCAACCTGCAATTGCATCAAAACGACGTTTAGAAAGCATGATGGTGCCTTCCATGTCGTTTGTACGCAAAATAATAAGGTCAAGCTCGTCGCCAACCTTTACTTCGTTTACAAGGTCAACATTGGGATTAGATGAATACTCCTCGGCAGAAACATAGCCGGTCTGCTTACGGCCGATATCGACCTGTATTTCAGCACGGTTTACGGAAAGAACAACACCGTGTACTTTCTGTTCGGAATTCATACTGTTAAGTGAAGCTTCAAGAGCTTCTTCGAAGGTCATATCGTCTACCGACTTTTCTACAACCTTTTCCTCCATTTCGGTGGTTACCTCAATGGGATTTTGCATCTCTGACATAATAATCAGAACCTCCTTTATAATCGCAGATGGCGTTGAAGCCCCTGCAGTTACACCAATTTTTACGGCGTCTTTGAGTTCACTAATCGGTAATTCCGCCGCCGTTTCAATATGGTATACTTTTTCACAACTCGCAGAACAAACCTCCGCCAGTTTCAGCGTATTCGAACTATGCTTGCCTCCTATGACAATCATAGCATCGCATTTTTTCGCTAATTCCGACGCTTCCTGCTGTCTCAGCGATGTAGCTTTACATATTGTATCAAATATAATTGAATTTGTACATACCTTTTTGAAAGTTTTTTGACATTTTCTCCACTCTTCGGCGTTAAAAGTGGTCTGTGCTACAGCGGTAATTCTCTTTTTGGAAAAATTTTCGTCCTTTTTAAGTAAATTTTTAAGCTCTTCGTCGCCCGCAACAATGAAGCATTTATTGTTGCACCAACCCGAAATACCAATTACCTCGGGGTGATTTTTGTCGCCGACAATTATTATTTCCGATTGTTCTTCATATGCCTTTTGAACGATTTTATGTATATTTGAAACATAAGGGCAGGTTGCATCAACAACTTCTCCGTTCTTTTTCGCTACAGACAAGATATCGGGAGTAACGCCG
>JBGVDX010000095.1:0-1419 GCA_045119575.1 Acutalibacteraceae bacterium | reverse complement strand
ATCGCGGTTTCAAACGGACGCAACGAGCCGTTTGCAATTATACCGCTTCCGCTATAACCGACGTAGTAAGGTACAACGCCAAGCTTTTGAGAGCAGAACCAGGTATAAGCGTTGGTTGCGCTGTTATTTGAGCTATAGAAGCCCTTGCTAATGCTGCAAACGCCCTCGGTGATGGAGTCACCATAGAAGAATACAACCTTGTTTTTGGGGCGAATTCCAAGTATTTCGCCGCCCTTTGACGATGTAATTCCGCTAATAGCAAAGCCTTCTTCGCTGTCCCATTTTTTAACCGTTTCGGTAAGTCCGTCGGTAATAATGCGAACGGTGTGGCGTCCCGTATCGGGAAGCGTAATTGTGCCGTCGCTTACGCTCTTTCTTACCGGGGTTGCGCCGTCGATAGAATAGGTGTAATACGGGATATCGCTACCAGTTGTAATGGTAAACGAAACGTCAACCGTTGTAGCGCCCTTAACAAGGAAGTAAATCATAGAGCCGTCGTTAACGGTTACCATATGATTTCTGCCGCCTATTTCTTTTCTAAACCAGCGACCGATGTAGGTGGGTGTCTTTTGGCCCGTAAGCTCATAGTCAAGGTAGGAAACGGTTCCAAGATAGTTTTGGTTGGCGTCAAGAGAAGCCCAGCCAAGGATATTCATTTTCAAAACAACAAGGTCTCTTGTGTCAATAATTCCGTCCTCGTTAAAGTCGCATTTTGCGCCGACATTGTCTATTACTTTTATATCAAGCAAATGCTGTGCAAGAGCAAGAACGTCGGCGGAGGTAACCTCATAGTCGCCGTCAGCGTCGCCGATTACGTCGGGGGGAAGAACCACGGTCGGCTCAAGCGCAGTAAGGCTAAAGTTCGAGAACATGTTGCCCGCATTGCCAACCGACTCTTTATAAATTTGAACGCCCGAATCGGCAAACTGAGCCGCGTCAATCGGAATACCTGCGTCAAGCGAGCCGTCGGCAAGGGTAAACTTAATTGTGCCGAGGTTGCTATTCTTAATATAAAGCTTTTGGCCGTCGTAATAGAGGGTGTAGGTTGCGTTCATGAAGTTAAGCATATCGCTGTTCGACTGGTTAACCTGGCCTCTTGCGTCGGAAATCATGGTTGCGACAATGGCGCCCGTCAAAAACGCGCCGGTAGCCTCGTCAAAGGTAGAATTTTCGTAAACGCAAAGATAAAGCGGATAGTTACGCGCCTGGGTGGTGTCATATGCGTTGCGGATTCTTAACGTAACGTCGCCTAATGTAAAGTAAATGGATTCGCCGTAATAACGGGTATAGTTGTTCCAGTTAAAATCAAATTTCATCTGGAATCCCTTTGAAACGTCGTAATTGTCGCCGTCAAATTCAACATAGGTGGTGGTTTTAGGCGCATAAACGGCGTCGTTTCCGATTGAGCCACCCTCGGCA
>JBGVDX010000094.1:0-3390 GCA_045119575.1 Acutalibacteraceae bacterium | reverse complement strand
ATACACAGCAAAAGTCCGAAAAATATCAGCACAAATACCGCACCTATGGTGTCAAAATTTGTGAGCGAACGGCGTCTGGACGCTTTTCGACTGCGTATAAAAAGACAAAGCAAAAAAACAACTGCACAAATAGCGACACACACCCACATCATGACACGCCAGCCGTAGAATTCAATAAGGAGTCCGCCGAGTGTCGGGCCGAAAATAACGGCACAGCTTGAAATGAGCATATAAAGCGAAAAGCCCTTGGCAATTTTTTCGGGTGGAAATTCCGTTACGATATACGACATGACGACAGGGGCGATAGCGGCACTTCCGACGCCCACAATAAATCGCGCAATCAGCATAAAGAACAGCGAGGGCGCCACCGCTGTAAGCAGGTTTCCAAGAGTGAACACGGCAATGCCGATGAGCAGTGTTGTTCGGCGACCTATGACATCGCCAAGCTTACCGAGAATAGGAGCACAAGCCGCTGTGGATATTGCCATAGCCAGTGCCGTCCACGTGGTATTGTTATAGTCAAGATTTAAATCTTTGACAAAAGCAGGCGCAAGAACCGTTGTAAAACCACCTACAATACCAACCAAAAAAGCGGCAATAGCGAATGGCACAAAGCCCGATAAATACGGTTTTTGCGTATCGTTTTGCATAAAATCACCTCATTGTATAGATAGTATTACCTTTTGTGATGAATTTATTTAACAGTTTAAGGGCATACTTTCCGTAGAAAGGAGAAATTGCTCTGAAAAACCGATTTTTTATTTGTGAAGATTGTGGCAACGTTATTGTAAAGATACATGATGTCGGCGAATGGGTATATTTAGAAACCGAGAACGGCCTTCAATATAAAAAATTAAAGCCGAATATGGCTCCGAGCGTTTCTTTTTTTAGTATCCGAAAAGGATACAATCAAAGCTGTATATGCTTTTTGCAACATGCACAGCCTTTGGAAAGCGTAACAAATTATAATAAGGAGAATTACTATGTCAATTATCAACAAAGAGGTTTCCGATTTTAAAACCTACGCATACCATGCAGGTGAGTTCAAAACCGTTTCCAAGGAAGATATTCTCGGCAAATGGAGCGTCTTTTTCTTCTATCCTGCCGATTTTACCTTCGTTTGTCCTACTGAGCTTGAGGATTTGGCGAACAAGTATGAGGATTTTAGAAATGTAGGCTGCGAGATTTATTCCGTATCCACCGACACTCATTTTGTGCATAAAGCATGGCACGATGCTTCCGAAAGAATCAAAAAAATTAACTATCCGATGCTTGCTGATCCCACACACGCAATCTCTAAGGATTTCGAGGTTCTCATCGAGTCCGACGGCTTGGCTGAGCGCGGCACATTTATTATTAATCCCGAAGGTAAAATTGTAGGTTATGAAGTAACGGCCGGAAATGTCGGCAGAAATGCTGAAGAGCTTTTCCGCAAAGTACAGGCTTGCCAGTTTGTTCATGCACACGGCGATCAGGTGTGTCCCGCTAATTGGAAACCTGGTGAGGAGACATTAAAGCCCAGTCTTGATCTTGTGGGTCAGTTATAATGGAGCTTACAAAAAAGTATAACCCCGATGATCTATACGATGTCGTGGTGATAGGCGGTGGCCCTGCGGGACTTACCGCCGCGCTTTATCTCGCACGGGCAAAATACCGCGTATTAGTCCTTGAAAAAGAACAATTTGGCGGACAGATTACCATTACCCATGAGGTAGTAAATTATCCCGGACTTGGAAAGGTGAGCGGTAAGGAGCTTACAGAGACCATGCGCCGTCAGGCAGAGGCTTTCGGCGCCGAATTTATGTTAGCGGAAGCCTCAAAATTGGATGTCAGTGGCGATGTAAAAACCGTCCATACAAGTCGCGGCGATTTTTACTGCTTCGGTGTTTTAATTGCAACCGGCGCCCATCCGAGAACGGTCGGTTTTAAGGGCGAAGAAGAACACAAAGGACGCGGCGTTGCGTATTGCGCCACCTGCGACGGAGAGTTTTTTACCGGAAAAGAAATTTTTGTTGTTGGCGGCGGTTATGCCGCTGCTGAGGAAAGCGTGTTTCTGACAAAGTTCGCCCGCCATGTAACCATTCTTATCCGCGATGATGATTTCACTTGTGCGGCGGCGGTGGCAGAGCCGGCTAAAAGGCACGATAAAATCACCATTCTTACAAATGTAACTGTTGAAGAAGTATCGGGTGAAAACGGGCTCAATTATATCCGCTATAAAAACACAAAAACCGGTGAGGTTACCGAATACCGTGCCGATAACGACGACACCTTTGGCGTATTTGTATTTGCAGGATACTCTCCCGATACGGCGCTTATTAAAGGTGTTGCAGAGCTAAATGAACAAGGCTATGTTATCACCGACTCGGCGCAAAAAACCAATATTAATGGGCTGTATGCCGCCGGTGATGTATGCATTAAACCGTTGCGCCAGGTTGTCACAGCTACTGGAGACGGTGCTTTGGCGGCTACTGAACTTGAAAAATATGTGGCAACTATACAGGGAAAAACGGGCCTGCATCCAAAGCCGCCCGTAGCCAAGGATTTTAATGAACCCGCTGTAAGCGAAGGTTCTCGCCCGTCGGATGCTTCCGAGGAAACCTTTACGTCAGAGATGAGACAGCAGTTAGAAGGCGTATTCAGTAAGCTGGAACGCAACTTGCTTCTTAAATTGTTTCTTGATAACCGTCCTATTTCCGCCGAATTGGAAGGCTTTATTACAAAGCTTGCGTCTCTTTCGGACAAACTTACGGTAACGGTTGCCGAAAGGAACGATTCGAACAACCAAGCTCCGTGTGTTCGTGTTTTTCTTGAAAGCGGCGAGGATACAGGTATTGCGTTTCACGGTGTTCCCGGCGGACATGAGTTTACGTCCTTTATTCTTGGCCTTTACAATGCTTCCGGCCCGGGACAAAAAATCGATGATCAAACCTATCAAACAATTAAAGCCATTAAGCATTCCGTGGATATCAAAGTCTTGGTATCGCTATCCTGTACCATGTGTCCCGATGTGGTTATTGCTTGTCAACGTATTGCAGCGGAAAACCCAAATATTCACGCCGAAGCCTTTGATCTTCAGCATTTCGAAGAACTCAAAAACAAATACAATGTTATGAGTGTTCCTTGCCTCGTTATCAATAATGATAAAGTGTCTTTTGGCAAGAAAAATATAAATCAAATTTTAGAGTTGATTAGCAATATTTAATTTTTTAATAATATGCAAAACGGCAGCAAGGAGAAATTAACTCCTTGCTGCCGTTACTAATTATAATTTTTAAAAGATTTATTTATCCGCCGAGAACATATCCTTGCCAACTCCGCTTATTATCAAAGGACCAATGAGGGGGCTGTATATACTCTTGCAGCGAGCTCCTGATTGAGCATATAAAG
>JBGVDX010000093.1:0-1238 GCA_045119575.1 Acutalibacteraceae bacterium | reverse complement strand
CGCTGTTATAATCATAAGGACTTTTTATATCTTCTTATAATTACAACTAAAAGGATGTATTATAAGGAGGTATTGTTATATGAAGGACTTTTTCAAATCCCGTTTCACGTTGCGAAATTTTAAGCTTTTTGATATTATAATTTTCGCTATGCTTATTTCCCTGGAAATAGTTTTTGACCGATTTTTGGTCATAAACGCGTGGAACATTAAAATTTCGCTTGGCTTTTTGCCTACTGCGCTTATTGCGTACAGATACGGTTGTTTAGGCGGAATGATAGTAGCGTCGCTTTCCGATTTTATCGGGGCCATCCTCTTCCCTTTCGGGCCGTATTTTATCGGATTTACGCTTACTTCGGCACTAACGGGGCTTATTTTCGGACTGTTTTTATACCGAAATAATAAGGTAATCAACACTTTATTCGCTACGTTTATCAACTCGATTTTATGCACATTATTGTTAAATACGCTTTGCATATCTTTTTTGTACGGCGCCGATTTCAAAGCGGTTATGATTTCAAGAATACCGCAACTTTTAATTATTGCATTTGCGCAAATCGTAACCTTTAATTATCTTAATTTATTTGACTTAGTCTACAAAAGGCTGCCAAATAATCATAAAACAAGGTGATTTTTGATGTTAGAAACAATAAAAAACGAGGCTAAAACTGCCGCCGAAGAAATTATTTCGGAAGCAGGGCTTAAAAAAGGTCAAATTTTAATTGTCGGTTGCTCGTCGAGCGAGGTTTCGGGCGAAAAAATCGGCACATATTCAAGCGTAGATGTTGCAAAAGCTGTCTTTGACGGCATTTATCAGGTTACAAACGAACACGGTATATATATTGCGGCGCAATGCTGTGAACACCTTAACCGCGCAATAATTATAGAAAGAGCGGCTGTGCCGAATTACGATATTGTCAACGTTGTTCCCCAGCCAAAAGCGGGCGGTTCCTTTGCGACAACGGCATACAACGCATTTAACGATCCGGTAGCCGTCGAGGAAATTAAAGCCGACGCAGGTCTTGATATCGGCGGAACATTAATCGGTATGCACCTCAAAAAAGTTGCTGTACCGGTAAGATTATCGTTAAAGTCGATAGGAAAAGCTCTTTTACTTGCGGCTCGCACCCGTCCGAAATATATCGGCGGCGAACGTGCCCACTATGATGAAAAATTAGGATAAAAAAACGGTCAAAGGCGAATAACCTTTGACCGTTTTTTGTATAACGAAAACCACGCGA
>JBGVDX010000092.1:0-3859 GCA_045119575.1 Acutalibacteraceae bacterium | reverse complement strand
GCATTTTCTTTACGCTTTGTGCCGCTTCGATGTTCTTTGATATCAACGACGCCGCTTCAATCGCAATTATCGGCGCCGCAGACGGCCCGACATCTATCGTAGTTGCTCAAAAGCTTGACTCAAACTACCTTGGCGCAATCATGGTTGCGGCATATTCGTATATGGCGCTTGTCCCGATTATTCAGCCTCCGGTTATCAAGCTTCTTACAACCAAAAAAGAGCGTCTTATCCGTATGCCGTACGAGCAGAAGGACGTTAAAAAGAGCACAAGAATTCTTTTCCCGATTGTTATTACCATTATCGCAGGTATTGTTGCGCCGGCTTCCGTTTCGCTCGTCGGCTTCCTCATGTTCGGTAACCTCATTCGTGAATGCGGCGTGCTTAACTCCCTTTCCGAAACCGCACAAAAGGTTCTTGCTAACCTTATTACAATTTTCCTTGGAATCACTATCGCGTCTCAAATGGAGGCTGAGAACTTCCTTTCGCTCAACACCCTGCTTATTCTCGGTCTCGGACTTGTTGCGTTTATCTTCGATACCGCGGGCGGCGTATTGTTCGCAAAGCTTATCAACATTTTCTTGCCGAAAAACAAGAAAATCAACCCCATGATTGGCGCCGCCGGTATTTCGGCGTTCCCGATGTCCGGCCGTATCGTACACAAAATGGGACTTGCCGAGGACCCGCAGAACTTCCTGCTCATGCATTCAATCGGCGTTAACGTATCGGGCCAAATTGCATCGGTTATTGCCGGCGGTCTGATACTCAACTTCTTTATGTAATAGGAGGAATAAAATATGAATTTTAATCCTATGGCTTTTATCGACAACCTCGGTTATATGGGCGTCGGTATGCTCGGCATCTTGCTCGTTATCGGTACAATCATTCTTGTAACCGTCCTGCTCAACTTTTTCGGAAACAAATTCGGCAAGAAGGACAACAAGTAATCAAACCTGAAATAAAAAAGCTCCAACCGAAAAGGTTTGGAGCTTTTTTAATGCTTATTTCATTTTTTCGGTACCGGAGCCGTAAAGGTCGGTGCGGTAAAGCGAGCCGTCGGCAAGATAGTAGTAAAGCTTTTTACCCGAAACGTAAAGCTTTGTCGGGTTTTCGCCTTTTGTTTTTATTTTTTTCGGCTTCGCTTCGGGGTCGACAAGGTCAAGCGAGCTTAACTCGTTATCCTTTATAAAATACAGCTTGTCGCCGTAAACGGTAAAGCTGTCAGCGGAAAGATAGGTGTGAATGCTTGAAGTGTTTGCGTTAGCGACCGACTTAATTTCGCCGTCGGATAGGAAGTAAACATAGTTTCCGTAGAACATGAAGCGGTCGACCTTCCTGCCAAGGAAGGGCTTAACTTCGCTTCCGTCGGTTCGCGCGGTGTAAAGATAGTTTTTGTCGCCGATGAATACAAGCGTGTTACCTCTAACGGCGAAATCGCCGCTTACTTTAACGCCTACGTCGTATTTTTTGTTGTCGGTTATACGTATTTTTTTAAGCGTTGCGGAATTTTCCTCGGTATAATAAATCCAGTTTCCCGAAAGAAAATAATCGCTTACGTTTTCTAAAACGGTACGCTTTTTTGTGCCGCTTATGTCGGAATGAACGATTTTTCCGCCGCTTTTATAAATAACGCCGTTGCCCCAAGCCTGAAGCATTTCGCCGCTGTCGGCGATTTTAAAATCGTGGGCGTCGCTTTTCACGCGGATATTTCCGTTTTGGTTAATGTAATAAACAATTTCCCCGTCAATTGAAACATCGCCGCCGACGGCAACGTTTTGGAACTCGTAATCGTCGGCCGAATGAAGTCGGTCAAGCGGAGTTACGGCTTCGGTTACTAAAACGGCTCCGGCGAACAAAACCGCCGCCGCAAACGGGATAAAAGCCAGCCTTTTTCTTTTTGTCAATGCGGTAAACCTGCCTTTTATAATAAAAAATGTATAATAATATGATAATATGTTAATCTCGGGTTGTCAATAAAGCAAAATATTTGAATTGCTATTCCATTTATGGAATATGTGTGCTAAAATATAGCTATTGTTTAAGGAGTGATTCCAAAATGAAATATGTAGTAATTCTTTGCGACGGCATGGCCGACTTGCCGATAGAATCTTTGGGCGGAAAAACCCCAATGTCGGCGGCGAATAAGCCGAACATGGACCGTCTTGCCAAAACCGCAACCGTAGGAATGGTAAAAACGGTTGCCGACGGCATGAGCCCCGGCAGCGACGTTGCTAATTTATCGGTAATGGGCTTCGACCCCACCGAATATTATACCGGTCGTTCGCCTCTTGAAGCGGCGTCAATAGGTATTGACCTTACCGATTCCGACGTTGCCATTCGTTGCAATTTGGTCACCCTCTCCGACGAGGAAAATTACGACGAAAAAACCATGGTCGACTACTGCGGCGGCGACATTTCTACCGAAGAAGCCGACGTGCTTATAAAGGCCGTTAACGCCGAACTCGGCGGCGGAGAATTCGATTTTTATACGGGGGTACAGTACCGCCATTGTACCGTATGGCACGGCGGAAAGTGCGACGGTTATATTCTTTGTCCGCCTCACGATATTTCGGGCCGTGTAATCGGCGAACATCTCGTCGGTCATAAAGCCAACCCCGAGCTTATGGAGCTTATGAAAAAAAGCTACGAAATACTTAAAAACCATCCGCTTAACCTCGCCCGCATGGAAAAGGGAGAGCGTCCCGCTAACTCGATTTGGCTTTGGGGACAGGGTACACGTGCCGCTTTGCCGAGGTTTGAGGAAAAATACGGTATTAAAGGCGCCGTAATCTCCGCCGTAGACCTTTTAAAGGGAATAGCGAAAAGCGCAAAAATGGAGTCGATTGACGTCGACGGTGCTACCGGCTACATCGACACCAATTTTGAGGGAAAAACCGCTGCCGCAATAAAGGCGCTTGAAACCAACGATTACGTTTACGTTCACCTTGAAGCGCCCGACGAATGCGGCCACCGCCGCGAAACCGAAAACAAGGTGAAGGCTATCGAAATGATTGACCAAAAGGTGCTTGCCCCGATTTTGGAGGCGCTTGACGGTACCGATTACCGTATCATGATTTTGCCCGACCATCCGACGCCGATTGCGACCGCAACCCATTCGTCGGCGCCCGTGCCTTTCATGATTTACGACTCAACCTCCGAAAACAACGGCGTAGACCTTTTCTGCGAAGAAACCGCCGCCAAAACGGGCGTTTTTGTCGAACACGGCCCCTCGCTTATTAAAGAACTTATAAAATAATTTTACCGAACAAAAAAACTCCGCCTTAGGGAGCCGTACAATTAAGGACAGTACAACAAGATGCGAAAACACCCATAGTTTTTAAAACTGTGGGTGTTTTTAATATTCTCTTTATTTGTTGGTCAAGTTATGCTATAATACAACTGACCGATAAATAAGAATATATAAGAGAGTGCTATTATGGAATTTAATGAAAAATTACAGGAACTCCGAAAGCAAAAAGGTCTTACACAAGTGGAATTGGCAGAATTGCTGTATGTATCCCGCACTGCTATTTCAAAGTGGGAGTCAGGTCGTGGATTCCCGAATATAGAGTCTTTGATGGCAATATCAAAGTTCTTCTCTGTTTCCTTGGATGAACTGTTGTCCGGTGAAGAGATTCTTGCCATTGCAGAAAAAGACCACAAAGAAAAAGAAAGAACGATTCGAGACTTGGTTTTTGGTCTGCTTGACTGCGGTATGGCATTGTTACTATTTTTACCTTTCTTCGGTCAAAAAGCGGATGGCGTTATCAGAGAGGTATCGCTCCTTGCTTTGAGTGAAGTTCAGCCGTACTTAAAAACTGCGTACATTGCTTTTGTAGGTATTATGATAGTGTTGGGCATT
>JBGVDX010000091.1:0-3091 GCA_045119575.1 Acutalibacteraceae bacterium | reverse complement strand
TAACCCCAACCGTCGCGCAGGCGGCGTTGTAATCGAAGCCCGCCTTGACAAGGGCAGAGGACCGGTCGCAACCCTGCTTGTACAAAAGGGAACTCTCCACCACGGCGATATTATCGTAGCCGGAACTTCCGTCGGACGTGTCCGCGGTATGGCTGACGAAAACGGCGTCAAGGTTACCGAAGCCGGCCCGTCCGTGCCCGTTGAGGTAATCGGCCTTGCCGAGGTGCCGAGCGCAGGTGACGAGTTTAACGCCGTATCCGACGAACGCCTTGCCCGTGAGCTTGTTGAACAGCGCAAGCAAAAGGCTAAGGAAGAGCTTTGGAAAGCGCAGCAGAAGGTTACCCTTGACAACTTCTTCGACCAATTCTCCGACGGTGATATTAAGGAACTTAACGTTATCGTTAAGGCCGACGTTCAGGGCTCGGTTGAAGCGGTACGTCAGTCGCTTGAAAAGCTTTCTAACGAGGAAGTACGCGTATCGGTTGTACACGGCGGCGTAGGCGCAATTAACGAATCCGACGTTATGCTCGCAAACACTTCTAACGCAATCATCGTCGGCTTTAACGTACGTCCCGAAGCGGGTGCAAAGGAAAGCGCCGCAAGAGACAGCGTCGAAATCCGCACCTACCGTGTAATTTACGACTGTATCGAAGAAATTGAAGCCGCTATGAAGGGTATGCTTACGCCCAAGACACGTGAGGTTATCATGGGTACCGTTGAGGTACGTCAGGTATACAAGATTTCCAACGTCGGCGCAATCGCCGGTGCATATGTTACCGACGGTAAGGTTACCCGCGCTTGCCAAATCCGTGTTATACGTGACGGTATAGTTATCTCCGAGGATAAAATTGACTCGCTTAAGCGTTTCAAAGACGACGCCAAGGAAGTCAACCAAGGCTATGAATGCGGTATTGGTCTTGATAAATTTAATGATATTAAAGAGGGCGACATTTTCGAAGCCTTTATTATCGAGGAATACAGAGAGGACTGAGCCTAAATGGCAGGTTATAAAATTGACCGCATAGCTTCCGATTTTCAGCGTGAGATTTCGTCCATTATGCGAGAACTGAAGGACCCGCGCGTGTCGGGATATATGCTTTCGGTTATACGAGTTGAGGTTACAAACGATTTGTCTTATGCAAAGGTATATGTTTGTGCAATGGAAGGCATTGACGCCGCAAAGCGTGCCGTAGAGGGACTAAAAAGCGCCGGCGGATATATTCGCCGTGAGCTTATGGGCCGCCTTTCTATCCGCAAAATGCCCGAACTTCGCTTTATTGCCGACGACTCAATAGAATACAGCTCAAAAATAGCGCATATGCTTGATGAACTGAGCGATGAGGTGCAAAATGACTGAATTTAACAAAAAAGTTGATTTAAATGAAGTCTCTAAGTTCCTTTTTGAAAACGATAACTATATAATTTTATGCCATGCGTCGCCCGACGGAGATACCGTCGGGTCGGCGTACGCCTTGTGCCGCGCTTTACATATTTGCGGCAAAAAGGCGAAGGTTTTATGCGCTGACGAAATACCTGCACGCTACGATTACATGACAAAGCCCGTAGAAGTACAGGAATTTGAATATGAAAAAATTATCGCCGTCGACGTTGCCGACACAAAATTACTCGGTTCGCTAAATGAAGTTTACGGTGATAAAATCAACCTTTCCGTTGACCATCATGCGTCGAACAAACATTTCGCAAAGATGAATTACGTTAATGCAAATGCAGCGGCAAACTGTGAAAACATAGCCGAAGTAATCAACGGTATTAATGTAAAAATGGACAAGGTTATCGCCGACAATCTTTATACGGGTGTTGTCACCGATACCGGCTGCTTTAAGTACCAAAACACTACGGCAACTACTCATACCGTTGCGGCTGCCCTTATGCAGAACGGTGCGGATTATTACAATATTAACCGCTTGATGTTCGATACAAAATCAATGGCAAGGTTACGTGTTGAGAGTGAAGCGATTGAAGGCGTTGAAATGTATTTTGACGATAAGTGCGCCCTTATGACCATTACCGCCGAAATGCAAAAATCAACAACGCCGGATGAGTTAGAGGGAATTACCCCGATACCTCGCCAAATTGAGGGAGTAATTGTTGGCGTTACCATGCGCGAAAAAGCACACGGCAAATATAAATGCTCGGTTCGCACACATGAGCCGGTTGACGCATCCGAAATATGTGCCTTGCTTAACGGAGGCGGACATAGCCGTGCCGCGGGTTGTGAAATACTGGGCACATTGGACGAGGCGAAGGAAAAAATGTTAAACGCAGTAAAAAGCGTGATGTATAAATAATATGCAGGGATTAATATTACTTGATAAACCGGCCGGAATGACTTCGTTTTCGGCCGTTGCCAATGTAAAAAGGATTTTCTCCGAAAAGCGGGTCGGCCATACGGGAACTCTTGACCCTATGGCAACGGGCGTGTTGCCGATTTTGCTCGGCAGGGCGACCCGCCTTTGCGAGCTTATGCTTCATGCGGATAAACGCTATACTGCCGAAATCCTACTCGGTAAAACCACCGATACGCTTGACATAACGGGCGAAACGATTACCGAAACCGAATGTGATATTTCGCTTTTGGATTTTGAAAAGGCGTGCGATAATTTTCGCGGCGAAATAAGTCAGGTGCCGCCCATGTATTCGGCGCTGAAAAAGGATGGAGTTCGCCTCTACGACTTAGCCCGACAGGGGATTGAGATTGAACGGGAAGCCCGTAATGTTACGGTTAAGGAGCTTAATATCCTTTCCCAAACCGATAAAAACCGTTTTACGGTGGATGTCCTTTGCTCAAAGGGAACATATATTCGCTCTCTTGCCGCCGATATCGGAGAATATCTCGGCGTTGGAGCAACGCTTACGTCTTTGCGCAGAACGCAAACGGCTAATTATACCGAGGATATGACGGTAACCCTTGACCGGCTTGCCGAAAACCCGACGGCATATTTAAAGGAAGCTGATTCAGTGGTCGATTATTTGCCGCAGGTGACGGTATCTGAAAATCAAACCAACCGATTTTTACACGGCGGGGAGCTGTTTTGCAGCCGTTTACGACTTGATACCGAGCCGCATAACG
>JBGVDX010000090.1:0-1535 GCA_045119575.1 Acutalibacteraceae bacterium | reverse complement strand
ACCTGCTTGCCTTTGCGGTGGCATACGTGCTTACAAGGGGAATAAAAGGCACGGGTATTTTCCGAACTGTTTTTTTCATGCCGAATCTTATCGGCGGCATTGTCCTCGGCTATATTTGGCAAATGATATTCGACGGCATTTTGCGAAACTACGGCACAAGCATTGTCCTTGACAGCCGATTTGGTTTCTGGGGACTTATAATTCTCACGGCGTGGCAGCAAGTAGGCTACATGATGATAATTTATATCGCAGGACTTCAAAGCGTCCCCGAGGAGCTTAACGAAGCGGCAAAAATCGACGGCGCAAACGGCTGGCAGTCGCTTCGTCATATTACAATTCCGACCGTAATGCCGTCAATTACGATTTGTACCTTTTTGACTTTAACCAACTCGTTTAAGCTTTTCGACCAAAACCTTGCTCTTACGGGAGGCGCACCTGTCGCCTTTACCGCCGAGGGCCAAATTAAGCAAACCGAAATGCTCGCCCTTAATATCTACAACACCTTTTATTCTAACGCCAATTTCAGGGGAGTAGGTCAAGCAAAAGCGGTAATATTCTTTGTCTTAGTGGCGCTGATAGCGCTCTTGCAGTTAAGACTTACGCGAGAAAAGGAGGTACAGCAGTAATGAAATCGGAATCGATTGAAATCAGCAATAAATCCAAGCTTTCCAACCGTATATTGACGGTCGTGTTTTCGGTAATTTCGGTTATATATGTATTGCCGATTGTAATTGTAATAATGAACTCCTTTAAGTTTAACGAATATGTCAATTCCACCACCTTCGCATTTCCTAATTCGGAAAGCTTTGCGGGGCTTCGAAACTATATCCACGGAATGACCTTTGGTAATTATCCTTTTTATAATTCTGTGTTATTTTCCTTTACAATTACCGTTTTGTCGACTATACTGATATTGTTGTGTACTTCAATGTGTGCATGGTATCTTGCAAGAGTGAATAACCTTGTGAGTAAGGTTATTTATTATCTTTGCATTTTTTCTATGGTCGTACCCTTCCAAATGGTAATGTTTACTTTGTCGAAAACTGCCGACACCTTAGGGTTGGATACTCCGCTTACGATACCGATTATTTATTTGGGCTTCGGTGCGGGATTGGCGGTGTTCATGTTTTACGGCTTTGTAAAATCAATGCCGATTGAAATTGAAGAAGCCGCAAGCATTGACGGTTGCGGTCCAATCAGAACCTATTTCGGCGTTGTGCTTCCGATGATGAAGCCTACCGTTATTTCGGTCGGAATACTTGAAATAATGTGGATTTGGAACGATTATTTGCTGCCGTATCTTGTCCTTGACAAACGTGTATATATGACAATACCAATTCATATTCAGTATTTGCAGGGAAGCTACGGCTCGGTAGACCTTGGCGCCGTAATGGCGCTTATAGTTTTAAGCATAATTCCAATTATAATTTTTTACGGTATATGCCAAAAGCATATAATCAAGGGCGTTATGACCGGAGCGGTCAAGGGCTGAAAAAAAGGAGCGCTTTTCAATGAGGACAAGTGGTATATTAATG
>JBGVDX010000089.1:0-12677 GCA_045119575.1 Acutalibacteraceae bacterium | reverse complement strand
TCAGCTTGCTTGGTTGCAACAAGGTAAATCGCAAACCAAATCATTGCCGCGTGGTAAACAAAACATTGATACGGGCCGGGTTCTGTAAAATCGGTGCCGCTGGTCGCCATGATAACGGCAAGCAGGGCGCCGATAAGTCCGACGGGAACAATAAGACTTGTAAAATAACGCTTTGCGCCGTCGTTTTTACAAAACGGCAGGTAAACAAACACAAAAATAAGCAACGAGCATAAATGAAACGGCAAAGCGCCCGGGTCAATTACCATGCCGTCGGCGACGTCAACGCCGTTGACATATTCCATACTGGATATAATTTTTGAAATTTCGCTTACAAGGGTAATCCCCGCCATTGTAAACGCCGCCGTTTTAAACGAAAACTTGAATTTTAGCGAAACAAAGGTAAGCGCCGCAATAAAAACGGCGCAAAGTCCAAGCCAAATAAAATGATTGGTTGTAAACACTTTATCACCCACAAGTTTATATAACCTTTTTCTCTTTAACCTTTAACGTAATCAAAGCCAAAAAGCCGATAAGCGGGTAAACGGCCGCCACAAGCATACCGATATGTAAGTCGCCGCCGAAAATATCGGAAACAAAGCCGATTGTAGCGGGACCTATCGCACAGCCGAGGTCACCCGCAAGGGCAAGCAGGGCGAAAACAGCCACTCCCGAAGACGGGCAAAGTCGCGGCGCAATCGAGAAAATCCCCGGCCATAAAACGCCGCTCGAAAAGCCGCAAAGGGCGCAACCGAAAAGCGCCAAAACGGGGCTTGGCGACAGCGCCGATAAAAGATAACTTACCGTACATAAAGCGCAGCTAAGTCCCATAAAATTAACAAGATTAATTTTTGTGCTGAATTTTGCATAAATCAGCCTTGCGCTTCCCGCAAGCAACGCAAACGCACACGGTCCCGCTATGTCGCCGACCGTTTTGCTAACGCCGAGACCCGATTCGGTAAACGCCGACGCCCATTGACACATGGCGATTTCGCTCGCTCCCGCCGCGGTCATCATGACGGCTAAAATCCAAAAAACAGGGTTGCGTATAATATCGCGCACGGGCGCAGGCGCACTTTCGCCGCCAAGGGTGTTTATCGGCACAAGCGAAAACATTACTATGTTCACAAGCGGCAAAATCGCCCACGCAAAGGACATATATCGCCACGCAGAGACGCCGAAAACAACAAAAAACGCGGTTGATACGGTTATAACTATCGCCTGACCCCAACAGTAAAAGGAATGGAGCATTGTCATGGCCGCTTCCTTGCGCTCGGTCGGGCAAGCCTCTACAATCGGGCTTATTAAAACCTCGATAAGGCCGCTGCCCGTAGCGTAAAGGATAATGGAAATAACAATACCGACAAAGGGCGGCATTATGTAAGGCAAAACGCCAAGCAAAATAAGTCCCGTCGCCGCCAAAACATGGGCCGCTACGACGCATTTTCGGTAACCGACGCGGTCGACGAAAAAGGCCGAGGCGCCGTCGGTCACAAGTTGGACAGCAAAATTTATCGTCGCAATAGCCGAAATCATGGCAAGGGATAAATCGAAATCTCGGTTAAAGGTAACGTAAAGCAAAGGCGCAAAGTTGTTAACTATCGCTTGAACAACATAGCCGATATAGCTCGCCTTTAATGTTAAATTGTAATTATTTTTTATACTCATATTATCACCGACCACAAATATACCTACTTATATTATCACAAAGATTTAATCAATACAAATATTTATTGAAATATAATTTATACGGTGGTATATTGAAGTTAGATATTAATGTATGGAGGGTTTTTTATGATTTGTAACAACTGCGGTCAAACGGTACCTGACGGAATTAAAAGCTGTCCCCACTGCGGCACTACGTACATTTACACGTCGGCGCCCGTTAATCCCGTAGCGGAAAGGCTTTGCGCCGTTTTCTCCGACAAGCTGTTTTTTACAGCCTCTGTTTTAAGCGCGGTTAAAGTCGGCATATCGTTTTTGCTCGGTACCGTCGACGTTATTTCGTTGCTTTTTGCCATATTCTTATTAACTATATATTTTAAGGCAAAAAAAGGCGCCCTTACCCCCGAACATTTGCGTTATACAAGCGGTTGCGTTTTTGCAAATATAATCGTTAACTGGGTTTGCGTTGGATTGTTCGCGGTCGGAGCGATTTTGTTAACGCTTTGCGCCGGTTTGCTTTACTTTACGTTTATGAAAAGCGGCGATTTATCCGTCGATATTTTCTCCATGAGCATGGATACCGTTTTACCCGTTATGTACCTTGGTATTGCCGTTCTTTATTTAATTATTGCGGCGGGGTTTGTTGTAAGCAACCTTTTCTTTTACCGTCCGGCGCACAAGTTCGCAAAAAAACTTTACACCGATTATCAAAACGGAGTATTATGCGAATATAAAACCAAAAGTCTCAGAGGTTGGCTTATGGTAATGGCAGGCGTTAACGTTGCAAGTATGCTGTTTACTGTTTTGGTTACCGCTATCGTGGCGGGATTTATGCCCCATTGGTTAGATATTACGACGCCTATGGCGATGAGCGATATGTTTTCAAGCATGTATTATCTTTGCTTAATACTTTCATGTGTTCAGGCGTTTGTTGTCGATTTGCCCGGAGCGGCGGCGTTTTTTGCGCTTTCGGTTTGGCTTAAAAAGCATTTTTAAAAATATCAGGAGGAATTAACGCAATGTTTTGTCAAAGCTGCGGAGCTAAGCTAAACGACGGCGAGGAATACTGCTACAAATGCGGCAAAAAGCAGGCTCACGCCGAGGAATTCGAAAAAAACGGCGAGAAAAAACCGATTTTTACGAAGGAATCGAAAAAAATGATTATAGAAACCTGCGTTTATACGGCAATTTTAGTCGCCGTGACCTTTGCCATTTTTGCCGTTATAAAGGCGCTGTCCTGAATTAATTCGCTGTAACCCATTTTCCCCTTGTTCATATAATAAATCAAGGGGGAAATCAGGCGGGCCCGTTAATGTGCAGGTGGCGGTGTCGGCACGCCCTTTTGAGCAGCCGCACAGTTCTTGTTAACCCCCATTAATATAGAAAAAGCAACGAGTTTTTCTCGTTGCTTTTTATTTTTTTATTTAATTTTAAACTGTGCCTATTCCTAAAATAAGCAATTGTAAAATTACGATATCGGCGCTGTTGAATATGCCGTCAAGATTAAGGTCAATAACCTTATCTGTGTCGCCGTTAAGAATTATCTGCTCGGCGGCAAGAAGGTCGGCGGCGGTAATTTCGCCGTCTCCGTCGATATCGCAATCAATATCAACCCAATCATCAGGCAAAGCGCCGTCGGGGTTTTCGGTTTCGGGGTTAATAACCTCAAAGCCGTTGTAACCCCCGCTGATAATAAGGGTCGGGAAGTCAATATACGATACGTTGATGTCGCATATGTCGTTTACTCCGTTTACGATTGCGGAGTCGCTGTACTGCCACATACCGTATTCGGAATAATCCTTGCTGGGTTCGCCCGAAGATGTCCACGCGGCTACCCAACCGCCGTATTGCTGGTCAAGTTCGTCCATATAAATTTCGTTTAAAAGCCATGAGTAGGACGCATATACGCCGGGGAAATATCCCGCCGCGGCAACCGTTTCGGTAAAGGCTAAGCACAAATCGGTGCGTTCGCGGTCGGTAAGAGAGCCCTGATACTTTTCGCTTTCGATATCGAAGTATACGGGGTATTCGTATTTTTTGCCTCTTGACCACTTGATAACCGATTTTGCCTCTTCGGTGGCCTCCTCTACGTTGGTGGCAACGCTGTAAACATATACGCCGACGTCAAGCCCTGCGGCCTTTGCGGCGGCATAGTTTTCTTCAAAGCGGGTATCCAAGCCCGTGCCGGCAACTACGCTGTTGTCCGAGCCGTAGCCGATTCTCAAAATAACGTAATCTATTCCTGCGGCCTTTACGGCGGCAAAATCAACCTCGCCGTCATGAGTGGAAATGTCCAATCCCTTTGCCCAAACCTTATTTGCGTCCGGCGAGGAGGTTGTTGCGCCGTAATAAAAAGTGTTTTTCTCAACAACGGTTGTGCCGCTCGCTGTAATAGGAGCAACCTGCCACTTTGAGTAGCCGACAATGTCGTTGTAAACGTAACATTTTTCTTCCTCAAGCACTCTGTAAATATAAGTAACTACCGAGCTTTCGCTTGTCTTTACGGCGTTGTATTCGGCGTCGGAATAGTTGTAAAGCGCTATCCAGCCCTTGCTCGTCTTGCCCCAAAGATATTTGTCGCTTTCGGAGTATTCGGTTACGGTCACGCTTGTGCCGATTGAATAGGCTGTAACATATTCGCCGCTTATTGACGGGGTCGCTCGCACGTTAAGAGCAGTTGAAGTTTTCCACGTCTCGTTTACAGCAAATTCGGTGCCGATAAAGTTTGCGCAAGCGGAGGCGGAGGATGCTGTACGCACGGTGATAAAGCCGTTTTCGGTTTCGGCAACAAGATTACCCGAAACAATTTTACGGTTATATGTAGAAAAAGTTTCGCCCGACGCGATTGTACCCACCTTTTCGGTCAAATTGGCGTCGCTGAACACCAATATATCGGTTTTCGCCGTCCATTTTTCGACGTTATAAGCGGTTTCGGTCGAGATAATTTCAAGCTCGTCGCTTTCAACGGGTTCGGTTGTCGTTTCCTTTAACTCGCTCCAAACCTTGTTGCCCGTAGACTCGGTGCGAATCGGAACCTCGCCGTAAAGCGGCTCGTCGTACTTAACCTCGTCCATGTATGCGTAACGGTAAAGGTCAATTCCCTTATAATCGCCCTCGTTTGCGGTAGAGGGCTTTTTCTCAAGCAAGCCATGTATGCTTTCGCTTACCTTAACCTTTACGGTTGCGGTTTTTTCGCCTAAAGCGGCGGTAATTTCTGTTTCGCCCAGCGCCACCGGTGTTATAAGTCCGTTCTCATCAACCGTTGCTACCTTTTTGTTTGCGCTTGAATAGGTGACGGTTTCGGTGGTGTTTGTGGGCAAGGTTGCCTCAAGCTGACACGTAAGGCCGAGAGGAATTTCGGTTTCGCTGACATTAAGCGTAAACTCGGCCGACTCAGGCACGCTGTTATCGGGCTGGTCCGCTTCAGGCTGGTCTGCTTCAGGCTGGTTTGTTTCAGGCTGGTTTGTTTCAGGCTGGTCTGTTTCGGGCTTGGTAACGGTTGTATCGTAATAAAAGGTTTTGTTTTCTATTGTTGTTAAGCCTACGGGGTTAAGCTCGGCGATTTGCCAATCGGAATAGCCGACGGGGGTAAGGTAAACGTAAGTTTTCTTGCCCTCTTTTTCTCTGTAAGTATAAGTAACTACCGAGCTTTCGCTTTTCTTTACGGCGTTGTATTCGACGTCGGCGTAATTGTAAAGCGCTATCCAACCCTTGCTCGTCTTGCCCCAAAGATATTTGTCGCATTCGGAATATTCGGTTACGGTCACGCTTGTGCCGCTTGAATAGGCTGTAACATATTCGTCGCTTGTTGACGGGGTCGCTCGCACGTTAAGAGCGGTTGACGTTTCCCACGTCTCGTTTATAGCAAATTCGGTGCCGATAAAGTTTGCGCAAGCCGACGCGGAGGATGCTGTACGCACGGTGATAAAGCCGTTTTCGGTTTCGGCAACAAGATTACCCGAAACAATTTTACGGTTGTATGTAGAAAAAATTTCGCCCGACGCGATTGTCCCCACCTTTTCGGTCAAATTGGCATCGCTGAACACCGGTATATCTTTTTTCGCCGTCCATTTTTCGACGTTATAAGCGGTTTCGGTCGAAATAATTTCAAGCTCATCGCTTGCAACGGGTTCGGTGGTCGTTTTCTTTAACTCGCTCCAAACCTTTTCGGTTTCGGAAACATCGGTACGAAACGGAATTTCGCCCTCAATTAATGTATCTCTTTTTAACTCCTCGTTATAAACATAACGGTGAAGGAAAATCTCTTTATAATTTTCGGCCGTTTCGTCATCAGGCTTTTCTTCCGCAAGGTCGTAAACCTTTTTGACAACCGTAATTTTAACCGTTCTTTCGGTTGTTCCGTCATCTCCCACCGCAACGGTAATTTCGGTTTCGCCCTCGCTTACGGGGGTGACAAGTCCGTTCTCATCAACCGTTGCTATGTCGGGATTGTTGCTTGTATATGTAACGCCTAAATCCGCCATTTCATCGGGTAAAGTTGTCTCGATTTGGCAGGTAAGGTCGGTGGGTACGGTAGCCTCGCTTATATTAAGCTTAACAGCGTTGTCGGTTGTATCGGGTACGCACATGTATCCCGGAACCTGTAAAATCGGGTTTTCGGGTTCGACATCGGGTGAGGTTTCGGGGTATGCGGGACGTGCATATCCCGTTATACGGTAATATTTTCCGTAATGAACCGCAGACGTGCGGCTAAATCTTGTGCCGACGACAACTTTGTTTGACCAGTTGCCGTGAACAACGTAAATACTGCTGTCGGTTACCTTATATACTATCGCGTTATGCGCCCATCTTGTAGAGCCGGACATATCAGAATAGCTGCTGCTACGCAAAAACACGATATCGCCCGGTTTCGGAGTATAATCCGATTCCTTCATCTTTACTCCGTAGTCACAATCCCTCGCAACGTCGTCATAAAAGTAAACAAAGCTGCCTCCATGAGTCGCAACATAGTTTCCGATACCGTCGCCGTAGTTACATTTGGACATGGGCGGAATAATATCGGTCATTCCGGTTTTTTCGGCCGGCCAACCGATAAAAAGGTCGCACCATGCACGGGTAAAGCCGAAATGCGATTTTGTCTTGCCTTCGACGCTCAACGCCATGTTAAGATATTTATCAATATACTCATTGCCGGTGGACACCGTCAACGCAGACGCAGAAAAAGTTATCGCAGGTATTGCTCCGGCGATGATAACCACCGTAAGTAATAATGAAATCAGTCTCTTCATTGTTCCTCCAGAAAAAATTGTATCAAAATTATTGCAATTTGTAATCATTTTGTAACATTTTAACACAGTTACTTATATAATGCAACCCTTTTGCCAAAGTTTTTTTTGGAATTTCTGTGCAAAAAGCTAATTAAAAAAGCCTTTGGAAATACAATCCCAAAGGCTTTTCTTTAATTTTAAGCAAGTTTATGATTTTTCCAATTTCCGAATTTATAAAAACAAACCGCCAACACCATACCGATTAACCAGCCTATCGTCCACGCCACGGCAACTGCGTTTACACCGAGCATCGGCGCAAGCGCATACGACAAAGCAACACGGATTATAAGGTCGGCAAAGGTTGATATTGCAAAAAGTCTTATCGCTCCCGCACCTCTTGTTACGGCGTCGCTGACAACCTTCAAGCTTACTATGCAAAAGGCCAGCGAAACGATAAGCAAAAAGTTTCGGCCCGTTTCAAGCGCTTTTGTCGATTCGGTCGATTCAAGGAACATATTTACAAAAAATTCGCCGAAAACAACATAAGACACCGTAAACACCGCCGCAAGCACGAAAACAATTACGATTGACACGCGGTATCCTTTTTTCACGCGGTCGTACTGATTTGCGCCGACGTTTTGCGCCGTGAACGCCGCCATTGCGTTCGCCACCGTGTGAAGGCTGGTTACGCAAAATGTAATCAGCTTTATTGCGGCGGCGTAACCCGCTATAACCGACGAGCCGTAGCCGTTAACTATGCCCTGGACTAACATATTGCCCACCGAAATAAAGCTTTGCTGTAAAATCGTTTGCGACGAAACTCGGGTTAAATTCCGCAGCATCGGGAACGAGAAAAACTCGAACCTTTCCGACGGAATTTTTTTAAGCTTTATGATTATTACCGCAACCGCCGTAATGCACGCGGCGCCTTGAGAAATAAAGGTTGCCCATGCGGCGCCCGCAACGCCCCATTCAAACTCGGCAACGAAAACATAGTCAAGGATGACGTTCACAACCGACGATATAATCAAAAAATACAGCGGCGTTTTTGAGTCACCGAGGGCGGTGAACACGCCGGTTGCTATGTTATAAAGCGACAGGAAGGTAAAGCCGCCGATATATATTTTAAAGTAAAGGTCGGCGTCGCCGAAAATATTTTTCGGCGTGTTCATAAAGGTCATAATTTGCGGCGAAAAAGCAAGCGCCGCCACGGTAATCACCGCCGACAAAGCGAAAAGGGTTATAAGCGCGGTGCTGACCGCCGTTTTCATATCCTTTATACGTGAACCGCCGAAAAGTTGGGAAATTACGACCGAACAGCCGGTATTTGAGCCGATTGACACCGCCATAAAAATCATGGTAACGGGGTATGACGCTCCGATAGCGGCGAGCGCATCCTCGCCCGCGAACTTGCCCGCGATTAAGCTGTCAGCGATTGTGTAAAGCTGCTGAAATACCGTACTGAGAAAAATCGGTATAGTAAAAGATATCAGCACCTTGCTCGGATTTCCGGTTAACAAATCCTTTTTCATCGGAACAACACTTCCTTAAATGATTATTTGTCATTATACTCCCGCTTCAAATTTAAGACAAGCATAATTTAGCACAAAAAACAGCCGATTAGAAAGCCATTTTTCTAATCGGCTTAAAATCGTTATTAATTTATCTGATACCGTAATTTTCGATTACGTAATCCATGTCCTTGTCACCTCTGCCCGAGAGGTTGATAAGAATTGAGCCCTTGCCCATCTTTTCGGCTAGCTTGATTGCGTAAGCTACGGCGTGCGAGCTTTCGATAGCGGGGATAATGCCCTCCGTTTTGGAAAGGGTGAAAAATGCGTTGATTGTTTCCTCGTCGTCAACTACGTCATAGTTAACACGGCCGAGGTCATGCAAAAATGCGTGTTCGGGGCCCGACGACGGATAGTCAAGTCCGCTTGCAACCGAGTATACGGGTGCGGGCTCGCCGTTTTCGTCCTTTAACATGATTGAGTTAAAGCCATGCATAACACCCTCGGTGCCGTATTTAAGGCTGGCGGCGTGGTCGCCGAGCTTGGGACCTCTGCCGAGCGGCTCTACGCCGTAAATATCGACGGGGTCGTTAAGGAAGCCCGAGAAAAATCCCGCCGCATTGGAGCCGCCGCCGACACATGCCACGATTGCGTCGGGTAATTCGCCCGTCATTTCAAGGAACTGCTCTCTTGCCTCAATGCCGACAACGCTTTGGAAATCGCGAACCATCATGGGGAAGGGGTGCGGGCCGAGAACCGAGCCGATGCAGTAAATGGAGTCCTTATATTCCTTTGCATATGCGTCGAACGCGGCGTCAACCGCCTCTTTAAGTGTTGCAAGACCGTGGGTTACCTCAACAACGTTTGCGCCGAGAATTTTCATGCGGGCAACGTTCGGCGCCTGTTTCTTGATATCGACCGAGCCCATGTAGATGTCACATTCAAGGCCGAAATATGCCGCTGCGGTAGCAAGAGCAACGCCGTGCTGACCTGCGCCCGTTTCGGCGATAACCTTTTTCTTGCCCATGTATTTCGCAAGCAAAGCCTCGCCCATACAATGGTTAAGCTTGTGTGCGCCGGTGTGGTTTAAGTCCTCGCGCTTAACGTAAAGCTGGACGTTGCCGAGCTTGCCCGAAAGGCGTTCAAGGTGAGAAATCGGAGTAGGTCTGCCCTGAAATTCCTTGCGGATACGGCGAAGCTCGCTTATAAACTTGCTCGATTTGCAAATTGTAAAGTACGCTTCGGTAATTTCATCCATGGCGGCTTTCAGCTCATCGGGGATGTACGCTCCGCCGTATTTGCCGAAATAGCCGTTTTCGTCGGGGTAATGCTTAAAATAGGTATCAAAATCAATTCCGTTGTAGTTCATCGTTTAATCCTCCAAAATATATAGTAGTTAAGGTTCAGTTTAATTGATTATAAGTGGGCGGCTACGCCATCGTTTTGTAATTAAAATCATAACACATCTTCTCCAAATAAAAAAGTCCCATCCCCTAAAATATTAAGGGACAAGACTTGTAAAATCCTGCGGTGCCACCCAAATTGATGAAAATAAATCCATCCGCTTTGCTCCGTACCGACATACGGCTCGCTTTATAACGGGTGCGATTCCCGTCAACTGCTACTAACGGAAAATCCGCTTTCGGTTGCCCTCATAAGTCCATTCGTCCTATTCTGTGCTATCGCAGTTCCACCGCCGTGCGACTCTCTTTAAGCTTCGATATAAGATTACTACTCTTAATCAACGGTTTTTTGTTTTTATCAATGTAACACGATTAAACATAAATGTCAAGTGCATAGCAAAAATTAATCGGTTAATCAATAATTGCCTTGACGTTTTATATTACTTGTTATTTTTATATTGTATTGCGTATTAGTTCGGCTGTCAATTCCGAATAGGTCAATTCAAACAATTTCAAACCGCAAAACGAGCCTTTCCCGACATAAAAAGGTGGCTGACCGTAAAATCAACCGCTTTTTTTGCTATTTTTCTATCGTTCGGACATCAAACGGACATCAAAAAAGGCTTGCCACAAGGCGTAAACCCTGTAAACAAGCCATTTTCTTGATAAAATAATTATCTCTTGGAGAACTGGGGTGCACGACGTGCGCCTTTGAGTCCGTATTTCTTTCTTTCCTTCATACGCGGATCGCGTGTGAGGAAGCCGGCCTTCTTAAGTGCGCCGCGGAGTTCAGCATCGTACTGAAGCAAAGCGCGGGAAAGGCCGTGACGGATAGCACCCGCCTGACCGGTTACGCCGCCGCCTGCTACGGTGCAGATGATGTCGAACTTACCGGAGGTGCCGGTCAGCTCCATAGGCTGACGAACGATGAGCTTCAAGGTGTCAAGACCGAAGTAATCGTCGATGTCACGATTGTTGATGGTGATTTTACCGGTACCGTTTGCGTATACACGAACACGAGCAACAGAGCTCTTTCTTCTACCGGTGCCGTAGAAATAAGGAATAGAATCGTACATTATCAGTTACCTCCTTCTATTAAAGTTCAATAGCTTCCGGCTTCTGTGCTGCATGCTCATGCTCAGCATTTGCATATACACGAAGACGAGTGAAAGCCTTACGACCGATGGTTGTGTCGGGAATCATGCCCTTAACAGCGAGCTCCATAGCAAGCTCAGGCTTCTGAGACATGAGAATCTTGTACTGAGTAGCCTTGAGTCCGCCGATGTAGCCGGAATGACGGTAGTAATATTTCTTTTCGAGCTTTTTGCCGGTAAGGATGGCCTCAGCGGCGTTGATGATGATTACATGGTCACCGCAATCAACGTGGGGTACGAAAACGGGCTTGTGCTTACCACGGAGAAGAACAGCAGCCTGAGCAGCGACGCGGCCGAGCGGCTTGCCTGCGGCGTCAATAACATACCACTTGCGGTCAATAGCCGCAGCGTTAGGCATATAAGTTGACATTGTGATTACCTCCAAATAAAATATATAAGTTTTTAATGACGCTGATTATAATATCACACCTTTTCGCCCTTGTCAACACAAAATATTCGATTTTTTAATTTGTCGGGACATAGCTCCGTTTTGCTCGTTTTTTCTCCGTTTTTCTCCCGTTTGCTCGTTCGCGATTTTTAAAAATAAACAAAAAAATAAAAAGGAGACGGTTAAAATCCCCTTTTTATTCGTAAAACTTACTTTTTACCCTTGGTTTGCGGTTTAAGCTCGTAGGTTTCGTCGCACATTGACGCTACCTGCGGCGAATGGCTTACAAGTATTACGCATTTCCCTTGGTCGGCAAGGGTACGAAAAATTTGCATAATTTCGTCCTGCGTGTCTCCGTCAATGAACGACGTCATAGCGATATCGGAGCTGTATCCGACAACGCTGAAGTCGCCGCTATTCATGTCTCTCTTTCCCATCATGAAGCCGCCCATTCCTCCGTCAAAGCCGCCCATATTGCCCATCATGGCCTGACGGTCAATTGATATGGTAGCCGTGACGGTCATTCCCGACAGGGTTTCCTCCTTTGCGCTTTGCGCCGCCTGACGAATTGACAGCCCGATGCACGCAGAAACAGCAATAACCAAAACTATAATCCCTATAAGGATATTCCGTCCCTTTGAACGTCCTATGCATTTAAGTGCATTTCTAATAATATACATATTTTTTCCTTCATTAGTTAAAGCGATTAAAACAGCGAACGAACCTTAACATTAGAGCCGCAACGCGGACAGGTTGCGGTATGGGTACCCTTGCGCCGCTTTAATCTAAGCGTTGCGCCGCAGGAGCATTTGACATATTTATAGGTTTTGTTGTCACGGGGCTGCTTCGGTGCGGATTTTTGTTCGTACACGTAGTTATAGCCCGTTGAGGATTTCTTGCGGAACAATTTATCGACAAAAGCGCAGTATTTTTCGTTTTCGCGGCGTCTTGCGTCAACGTTTCTTGACAAAACTCGGTAAAAACTCCAAACAAACAGCGCCGTCATAATTAAACGCAAGGCGTAGTAAACGATATACCAATCGGTAAAAAAGCCGATGACAGCCGACAGCACCCACACGGCAAGATATAACACAGCGAGCCCCTTAAACATACGGTCGACGCCGTATCTGCCGTACATAAAGCGGCTTAAAGTGACCATAAATCGGTTAAGCATTAAACGAAAATCCCCCTTGTTATCATATATTGTAATTTTAGGCTTAGTTTATGTTTTTTGGGCAACAACTATGTAAACAATTTATGACAGAAAAAGGGAGGGCTTTGCGAGACTTCTTATAAGGAAGCCTCGCAGTTATATTCGCCTAAAGGCGAGT
>JBGVDX010000088.1:0-1472 GCA_045119575.1 Acutalibacteraceae bacterium | reverse complement strand
AAACGCGCTCGGTCTTCCTGAAGAAATGCCGGAAGAAATTCAAAAGGTTTTGGGTGACGCTTTTACCGAAAGCTTTAAGAATAAAAAGGTGCAAATTAGATACGCATCTCAATTTAAAGACTATGATTTTGGTGTTTATTGGGACTCCTTCGGTCATATAGATTCGTTATATGACGCCGAAAACATACTAAGCCGCGGTGATTGCTGGAAAACAAACGTCATAGGCGGAGAAACCGCATATGATTGGGGAAATTACAAAATCAATCCGGGCGATAATCCAACCGATACCGTTTCGGATAAAACTCATCGCGACTTCCTTATTTACTGGATAAGAAAGCTGCACGCAACCGGACTCGGTTGGGTTTGTCAATACGACAAAACCGACGAAAAAGCATTAGAAGGAGCTGCGGAAATTCAAAAGGCATTCGGCTACCGTTTTATAATCGAAAAATTCGGACATACCGAAAAAATCGATTCAGACAACAACTTTAACGCCGAAATCGTAATCAAAAACGATGGGTCGGCACCGTTTTATTATGATTGGGATTTGACGCTTTCGTTTTTGGACACCGAAACATTAAAGCCTGTATACAGCACACGCTTTGATGCTGAAATATCTAAAATTTATCCCGGAGACGACTATAATGCCGGAAAAGAGGAATATTCCATTCCTGCCGAAAGTCATACATTCA
Source organism: Acutalibacteraceae bacterium (assembly GCA_045119575.1). Taxonomy (GTDB): domain Bacteria; phylum Bacillota; class Clostridia; order Oscillospirales; family Acutalibacteraceae; genus UMGS1976. The sequence continues at coordinate 780 of JBGVDX010000088.1, read as the reverse complement.
AGCTTTCTGCCGCCATACCTGAAAATCTTTCAGGAAAGTCATATATTGTTGCGGTTAGCATCAACGACCCTTCGTGCGACAAGCCCGCTATACGCTTTGCTTGTGAAAATTATATTAACGGCGGATATCACCCCTTGGGCGTTGTCGGATATAATGTTGAGCCGCAAGAAATGAATATCAAATTTAACGATATTGAAGAAGATAAAACCATCAATTATTCTAAATAATACGCTTTAATTATTTTTAGAAGCCAAAAACGGTGCAACCCTTAAAATTTGGGGTTGCACCGTTTTTTATAAAATCTTATAATTCCGCGCTGTAAAGCATACGACCTTTTCGTATAATAAACAACCGGCAAAAATCATGTAGTTTCGGCGTGTTCAGAAGTTTCTTCCTCTTTTGGCGGTTCGGCTTTGACAAAGTTGCTTTTTACGATTACGCTATCGTAAGTTTTTTTGAACCTTACTCTGCCCGAAAATTCATTTTCGCAGACTGAACATTTAAAATTAGCCCGAAATGCGTTATTTGCGAATTTCCATTTGCCGACACGCTTCATCGGGGTGCCGCAAAGGTCGCAGCGAAACTGCATTTTCGCCTTATCGACGTAAGGGCTGGTCAAGTCGCTTATATAATAGGGCTTAAAGTCCATACGGGCATAGTAATCGTCGGCGGTTGTATCGACAATATATTTTTTCATAGCCGACATATCGAAATATTTTCTAAACAAATCGGCACAGGCGATTACGTCGCCTAAAGCACGGTGAGCCTGATAATCCTCGG
>JBGVDX010000087.1:0-3363 GCA_045119575.1 Acutalibacteraceae bacterium | reverse complement strand
CAAGAAAACCTTGACATGAAGCAGGCGGAAATTGTCGAAATCGCAAAATGCGACGGCGGTTGGACGGTTAAAACCGCCCTTGGCGCCCTTCACGAGGTTAAAACGGTTATTTTGGCGACCGGCACCTTCCTCGGCGGAAAGATTTTTATAGGCGACGTGTCGTATGAGGGCGGCCCCGACGGAATGTTTGCGGCGACCGAGCTTGCGAAAAGCCTTAAAAACCTTGGTATTCCGACAAGGCGGTTTAAAACGGGGACTCCCGCCCGAATTCACCGTGCGTCGATTGATTTTTCGAAATTAGAGGTTCAGGCGGGCGACGAAATAACCTCGCCCGTGTCATATTCCGACGACGTTCCGCCCGAAAACAAGGCGGTTTGCCACGTTACGTACACCAACGACGAAACAAAGCGGATTATCACCGAAAACATACATTTGTCGCCCCTTTACGGCGGCATGATAGAGGGCGTCGGGCCGAGATATTGCCCCAGCTTAGAGGACAAAATCATGCGTTTCCCCGACAAGCCGAGACATCAGCTTTTTATCGAGCCGTGCGGACTTGATACCGAGGAAATGTATTTGCAGGGGGCGTCCTCGTCCCTCCCGGAGCAGGTGCAAATTGAAATGTACCGGTCGATACCGGGGCTTGAAAAGGTTAAATTTATGCGTACCGCTTACGCCATAGAATACGACTGCGTTGACCCGACCGAGCTTAAGAATACCCTTGAGTTTAAAGGGTTTTCGGGGCTTTTCGGCGCAGGGCAGTTTAACGGCTCCTCGGGATATGAGGAGGCAGCGGCGCAGGGCATGGTCGCGGGAATTAACGCGGCGCTTAAGGTAAAAGGAGAGGAGCCCTTTATTTTAGAGCGTTCCTCGTCGTATATCGGCACGCTTATAGACGACCTTGTGACAAAGGGTTGCACCGACCCATACCGAATGATGACCTCGAGGTCGGAATATCGCCTTATTTTGCGCCAGGATAACGCCGACGAGCGGCTTATGCCGAGGGGCAGAGAGTTAGGGCTTGTAAGCGACGCCACGTGGGAAAAATTCCTTATCCGAAAGGCGAAAAAAGAGGCGGAAATTGAACGCCTTGAAAGCACGACGCTTTCGGGCAGCGAGCAATTAAACGAGTTGCTTGTTTCAAAGGGCACGTCCCCGATTGACGGCGGCGTTCGTATAGCCGATTTGTTGCGCCGACCGCAAATCGATTACGCTTCGCTGGCTCCCTTCGACGTTACAAGACCCGATTTGCCGTTTGAAGTAGTTGAAAAGGCGGAAATTGAGATAAAATATGCGGGTTACATTAAAAAACAGCTCGCCCAGGCGAACGAGCTGCGCCGACTTGAAAAGCGGTTGCTGCCCGTGGACATAAATTACCGAGAAATTACGGGACTGCGGCTTGAGGCGGCGGAAAAATTGGACAAAATCCGCCCCGTCAGCATCGGTCAGGCGGTTGGAATTTCGGGGGTTAATCCCGCCGATATCACCGTTCTGCTTATTTGGTTAGACAAAAACGGAAAAAGTAAAAAGGACGCAACATGATTATTAATTTTGAACAGCTTAAAAGGGAATGTGCGCCGTTTGAGGTTGAGCTTGACGCCGAAATGTGCGAGCGGTTTGACATTTACGCCGCCACCCTTATCGAATGGAACAAGGTCATGAACTTGACGGGAATTACCGAGCCCGAGGGCATTGTAACCCGCCATTTTGCCGACAGCTTATCCTTTTTCGGTGCGGTTTCGCCGAAAAACGGGGACAGCTTGATTGACGTAGGAAGCGGCGCCGGATTTCCCGGCTTGGCGCTTAAAATTGCCCGACCCGATATGAACGTCACCCTGCTTGACGGCACTAATAAGCGCATAAATTTCCTTAAAGAGGCGGCGAGCCGCATGGGGCTTACCGTTAACGCACTGCACTCGCGAGCCGAGGAGGCGGCGGTGAAGCCCGAACACCGCGAAAAATACGATTTTGCGACGGCAAGGGCGGTTGCGGCGATGAATTTGCTTGCCGAATACTGTTTCGGGTTTGTAAAAGTCGGCGGCAAGCTGGTTGCCATGAAAGGACCGAGCGTTAACGCCGAATGTAACGACGCCAAGGCGGCGATTAAGCTTATGGGCGGCGGAAATTGTGACGTTTTGTCACTAACGCTTGCCGACGGAAGCGAAAGATGTATCGTCACGGCGGACAAAATTAAGCCCACGCCGACAGGTTATCCGAGAGTTTCGGCGAAAATTGCAAAAAAGCCCCTTTAATGGAGCAAAAAAGCTAAAAAATTACTACATAATAGGCTAAAATAATATAAACGCACCGTTTTATAATGCAGTTAGAGTAACTGGAAAAAGGCGGTGCGTTATTATTTTACTTAAGAAAAAGGGGCCACGACTTCTTAATATTCCGATTTCGCAAATAAGACCCAGCCCGTTTCAGCCGAGAGTCAATTTCGACGAGGCGGAGTTGATGGGACTTGCCGATTCGATTAGAAAAAACGGGATTATCCAGCCGCTTGTTGTAAGAAAGCGAGAGGACGGCGGATACGAGCTTATTGCGGGCGAAAGGCGGCTTAGGGCGGCGCGGTTTGCGGGGTTAAAAGAGGTTCCCTGCGTTGAACAGACGGTCGACGACCGAAAGGCGGCTGTGCTGTGCCTTATCGAAAACCTGCAACGGCGGGATTTGACGCTGTTCGAGGAGGCGGAGGGCATACGTGCGCTTATGAACGAATGGGGCTTGTCCCAGTACGAAACGGCGGTGCGTCTCGGCAAATCGCAGTCGGCGGTGGCAAACAAGCTCCGCCTTTTAAGGCTTAACCCCGACCAACGAGCAAGAATTGTTGCGGCAGGGTTAAGCGAGCGGCACGCACGGGCGCTGCTGCGGCTTGTAGAGGACAAGGAGCGTGACGATGCGCTAAACGAGATTATTGCACGCCAGCTTTCGGTGCGCGAAACCGAGGAATATATTGAGGCGCTCCTTACTCCGCCCGTCGAGCAGGCGGTTTTGGAAAAGCCGCCGGTTATTCGGGAACACGTTATCCGCGATTTCCGAATTTACGTTAACACCCTTACGAAAGCGGTTGATACCATCCGCAGAAGCGGGCTTGACGCACGGGCGGATAAAACCGAAAACGACGCATTTATTCGGTACACCGTAATTATCCCGAAGGAGCGCCGTGAAACCGAGCAAATGAAATTTGATATTTAACCGAAAACGTGTCTCCGCAAGGTTTTTGCGGGGACGCGTTGCTTTTTTATGAAAATATAGGGCGCCGCAACGGACACAGAGGGTGGCTTCCGGCACTCAGGGGGCGGGACACGGCACACAGGGGGCGGCACGGACACAAGGCGCCGCACGGCACACATGGCGGGACAC
>JBGVDX010000086.1:0-3027 GCA_045119575.1 Acutalibacteraceae bacterium | reverse complement strand
CGTTTTGCTTGGCGATAAGGTTGATATGGTGCTTGCTTTCGCCCGTAACAAGGGCATCGCAATCCCTTTCCATTGCGGCGAAGATAAATTCTTCACCCGCACCGCCGCAAACGGCAATCTTTTTAACCGTACCGTTCGACGGCACGTATTTTACGGCGCCGCAACCGAGTTTTTCCTTTACATATGCGGCAAACCGGTCGGCGGTCATTTCGGGCACAAAGCCCATTCTTGCCATAGGCGGATAGCGGTCGTCCCCGTCGGAAAGCGGCGTTACGTCGGTCATGCCGAGGGCTTCGGCAAGGGCGTCGTTCACTCCACCTGCCGCGGCGTCAAGGTTGGTATGGGCACATATGGCGGCAATATCCGCCTTTGCGAGCATATAAACGGGAGACGCCGTATTAAGCTTTTTAAGCGGAGAAAAAATTACGGGGTGATGAGACACGATAAGCTCGGCACCTACATTTTTCGCCGAATTAACCGTTTTCTCGGTTATATCAAGGCATACCGCAACCGTTTTTACCTCGCCGTCCTCCCTTTCAACAAGCAATCCCGCGTTGTCAAATTCAAGCGCGGTATCGAACGGGGCAATTCGGTCAATGGCTTTGTAAATATCCTTTACGGTCGGCATTTTTATTCACCGAGCCTTTCTTTTATAGCGTTTATAATTTCGGTAAGTTCGTTTTTTTCGGGGTGATCGGTTTTCGACCTTTCAAGCGACAACAGCCGTTTCTCAATACGCGAAATTTGGCGCAAAAAATAGTCCCTGCCCTCGGCTGTATCGGGCGAAACCTCGCCTATGTACGGGTATTCGGGCGGCATTTCGTCTTTATCTCCGCTAAAAGCGCAAACAATTACTGTATAAAGCCTTCCTGCGTCGTAAACGGGTTTTTCGGTTTCGATTTTATACCCGTTTTGGCAAAGCCAAATCCGTAAATCGTCGGCGGAGGTCATGGGCTGTAAAATAAAGCGATATTTTTTATCCCGTGTCCAATCGGCGTTACCGATTATTCGGGCGATAAGGTCGCCGCCCATTCCCGCAATTACGACATGGTCAACCTCGTCGGGCGAAATTTTATCAAGGCCGTCGGAAAGGCGGGTTTCGATAATATCTTCAAGCCCCGCACGTTTTATATTGCGGTTAGCGGAGGCAAGCGGCCCTTCACCGATATCGCAGGCTATTACTCGGCCGACCTTGTTTTTGCGGACAAGCTCGATAGGTAATATTGCATGGTCACACCCTACATCAACAACCAAAGCACCGCCGCAGACAAAATCTGCGACGGTTCTGAGTCTGGCATTAATGGCCATAATTATTCCTTTGACGCAAAGTATGCGTTGATTTTTTCAACCATTTCGTCAGCGGAAACGCCGTGCACCTCGCATGCGTCGGCGAGGCTTTCGCCGCGAGACGCAGGACAGCCCAGACAATGCATGCCCATTTCTAAGAAATAAACGGCAGTTTCTCTGTCGGCGTCAAGAATATCGCCGATTACGGTATCTTTAGTTACTATCATTATCTTCACCCTCCGTGATTACCGACATTTCGCCGGTCATAATCTTTTTAAATTCCTCTCCGTCCATTTTTTCGTGGTCGAAAAGATATTTTGCAACTGCGTTAAGCTTATCCCTATTCTCGGTAAGAATTTGCTCGCCGCGCTTATACGCGGTGTCGATAAGGCGGTGTACCTCCTTATCAATACGGGCGGCAACCTCCTGAGAACAGTCGTTAGCGTGGCCGTAGTCACGGCCGAGGAACACCTCGTCGTTGGCGTTGCCGTAGCGAACGGGGCCGAGGTCGGCGCTCATTCCGTATTTTACAACCATATCCTTTGCGGTTTGGGTTGCGCGTTCGATATCGTTAGACGCGCCCGTAGATACATCGCCAAAAATAATAGATTCGGCAATTCGTCCGCCGAGAAGCATTACAAGCTCCTCTTCCATTTCGCTTTGGTAACGGGAGAATTTATCCTCGGTGGGAAGCGAAATGGTCATACCCAAAGCTCTGCCTCTCGGGATAATGGTGATTTGGTGAACGTCGTCCTGCGTCGGGAGGAAATATCCGGTAATGGCGTGTCCCGCCTCATGATAAGCGGTGTTCATCTTTTCCTTATCCTTCATGATTCGGCTCTTCTTTTCGGCGCCGGCGATAACCTTAATGGTTGCCTCCTCAATGTTAGCCTCCGTAATCGCCTTTTGTCCGTTACGAACGGCGAGCAAAGCGGCCTCGTTAAGCAGGTTTTCAAGGTCAGCGCCCGTAAAGCCTGCTGTTGCCTGAGCTATTGTTTTAAGGCTGACATCGGGGCCGAGGGGCTTTCCTCTTGCGTGTACTTTAAGGATTTCTTCTCTGCCCTTTACGTCGGGGTAGTTAACGGTGATTTGGCGGTCGAAACGACCGGGACGGAGAAGCGCTTTATCAAGAATGTCGGGGCGGTTGGTAGCGGCGATAATAATAACGCCCTGATTTACACCGAAACCGTCCATTTCAACGAGCAACTGGTTAAGGGTTTGCTCTCTTTCGTCGTGGCCTCCGCCGAGACCCGCGCCTCTTTGACGGCCGACGGCGTCAATTTCGTCAATGAAAATAATCGCCGGCGCATTTTTCTTCGCCTGGTCGAACAGATCGCGTACACGCGACGCGCCGACACCGACAAACATTTCAACAAAGTCGGAGCCCGAAATTGAGAAAAACGGAACGCCCGCTTCGCCCGCAACGGCTCTTGCAAGCAGGGTTTTACCCGTTCCCGGAGGGCCTACCAACAATACGCCCTTAGGGATTCTTGCGCCCATGTCGTTGAACTTTTTCGGGCTTTTTAAGAATTCGACAATTTCGGCAAGTTCTTCTTTTTCCTCGTCGGCGCCCGCAACGTCGGTAAACATGGTTTTACGTCCGTCGTCGGAAAGCTTTTTGGCCTTCACCTTACCGAAATTCATGGTGCTGTCGCCGCCCATCATCTTGCCCATACGTTTAGACATAAAGAAGAACAGCGCAACTATAACCACAATCATTAAAATGCTCGGCAGGAAGGA
>JBGVDX010000085.1:0-2270 GCA_045119575.1 Acutalibacteraceae bacterium | reverse complement strand
CTTTTTTGCGTTTGAATGTATTATTTGCCGAAAAGGGCGGTAAAATAAATGGGACGTATAGGTAATATTTCGTCGCCTTACGCATAAATTTCTTTGTAAAAATGCGTTTTCGGGGGACAAAATATTATGATTAACATGACCATAAGATTGCCGTCAAAAAGAAGCTTCGTTATTTTTGCGGTTTGCATAATAGGCGTTTTGATAATATCGGGCTTTGTAATTCAGGGCGGCGTCACTTGCGGCGTGTACGATAACATATCGGCGCAGCTTGCATATATCAAATCCCACGGCTACGAGGTGGACGAAACTCCGCTTTCGCAAAAAAGCTTTACAATTGCCGACGAGTTTGACCACAGTATGACGATGTATAACGAAATCCAACAATCACAGGGCTTTGACCTTAACGAGTATAAGGGCTGTACGGTTACGCGATATACCTATTCGCTAAAAAATTATCCGAATTATACCGAAGGAATGAGACTTAGCCTTATTGTATACAAGGGTAATATTATCGCCGGAGACATACATTCCACAATAGATAGCGGTTTTGTACACGGATTTGATATTGACAGTACAAATATTGATATAAAAAAGGCTTAACAAATTGGACATAAGTCACCATTTTTTACACCAATTTTCAATATCGCGCAAGTTTTTTTGTGTATTCCGCTTAAAAGGGCTTTTTTCGTTAGTAAATATAAATAAATAGCGAGTTTTAACTTTGTTTGATTGGGGAATAGTAATCTTGACTTGACTTTGATATAATATCCATTGTAAAGAAAGCGGAATTGTAACCGCGCAAAATTGGAGGTCATTTTAATGGCAAGTTTAACTTTAAAAAACATCACAAAAAAATATGCAGGAAATGTACTTGCTGTATCCGATTTTAACCTTGAGATTAAAGATAAGGAGTTTATCATTCTGGTTGGTCCTTCCGGCTGTGGTAAATCTACAACTCTTCGTATGATTGCCGGCGTTGAAGAAATTAGCGACGGTGAACTCTATATCGGTGACAAGTTAGTTAACGACGTAGCTCCTAAGGATAGAGATATCGCAATGGTATTCCAGAACTACGCTCTTTATCCGCATATGACGGTTTTCGAAAACATGGCTTTCGGTCTTAAGCTTCGTAAAACCCCGAAGGACGAGATTAAGCGCCGTGTAGAAGAAGCTGCCCGTATCCTTGATATCGAACACCTGCTTGACAGAAAGCCGAAGGCTTTGTCCGGCGGTCAGCGTCAGCGTGTAGCTCTCGGTCGTGCTATCGTTCGTGAGCCTAAGGTATTCCTTCTTGACGAACCGCTCTCCAACTTGGACGCTAAGCTCCGTGCACAAATGCGTACCGAGCTTGCTAAACTTCATAAGAGAATCGGTACAACCTTCATCTACGTAACCCACGACCAGACCGAGGCTATGACCATGGCTGACCGTATCGTAGTTATGAAAGACGGCCTTATTCAGCAGGTTGATACTCCTACTAAGCTTTATGACAAGCCCGCTAACAAGTTCGTTGCCGGCTTTATCGGCTCTCCGCAGATGAACTTTATCGACGGCGTTCTTATTAAAGAAAACGACAAGATTTACTTTGAGTTCGGTACCGAAGACACCAAAACCCGTAAAGGCGTTAAGTACAAGATTCTTCTTCCCGAATCAAAGAACGCTAAAAACAAGCTTGACGAATACATCGAAGAAGAAAAGAGTGTTATCGCCGGTATCCGTCCCGAGCATATTTCGGACGACGAGGCTTATGTTGCCGCTAATCCGGAATCGGTTGTTAAGGCTCACGTTGACGTAACCGAAATGATGGGTGTAGAAACCTATCTTTACATGAGTTGTGAAGGCTTCAACATCAACGCACGCGTTGACCCGAAAACACTTACCCGTGCCGGTGACGATATTGAAATCGCGTTCAAGAGCGAGTATATCCACCTCTTCGATGCCGACACCGAAAAGACAATCGTTAACTGATAATTTAACAAGTTATATTAAACCGCTGCCCGTTGAGGCACACTCCGTAAGGAAGTGTGCCTCAGCTATATTCGTGCAAAGCACGAGCGATATATCTACGATGCGATATGCGGTATAACCGCGCGATATACGGCTTCGCCGTGTGAAAAGCACGAATATAATATCGCAAAAGCCAAAGGCTTTTATATCGCTTTTGCCGTAGGTCAAAAATATCGCTGCAAATGATAGTTTGCAATATCATTTTACATGCCGAGAATGATATTCTTTGTTTTCGGCGAGTATTTACCTTTCTCAAAGTATGT
>JBGVDX010000084.1:0-2601 GCA_045119575.1 Acutalibacteraceae bacterium | reverse complement strand
AAAAGGCAAATGGTCATAGGTTTAAATTGTATCGTATATGCGCTTGTAGCTCAGCAGGATAGAGCGTCCGCCTCCTAAGCGGAAGGTCGGGGATTCGAATTCCTTCAAGCGCGCCAAAAAGTGCCGAAAACACTACGTTTTCGGCACTTTTACTTATGTTATTAAAATATTTGCTCCAGCAACCGGAAGAATATAATAATTTATTCAAATTATATTGAAAAAAATTTCTAAAAAATTTCAAATCACCTATTGACAAGATAGGTAAATCAGAGTATAATGTAGAAAAATCAATATTTTAAACCGTTGAAGCGGAGATAACGGCAATTATGCCTTTACAGAGAGCCTGTGGAGCTGAGAGTCAGGTAAGAAACAAGTTGTCAAATGGACCGCTGAGGGCGCAGTCAAATGGTAAATTACCAAAGTATTCTGCGACGCTGTAGGCAAGCGTATAAATGCCGGGGATATATTAGTATCCCGCTAAGCGCATGAGTAAAATCGTGAATGAAGGTGGCACCGCGGATAGTTTTTATGTTATTCGTCCTTGACAGATAGTTTATTTCTGTCAAGGGCGTTTTCTTTTTTATACTCCTTTGACAACGATTAGTTAAAAGAGTTTTCTTTTAAAAGGGAGGTAAATATACTATGGTATTATTGACTAAGCGATGGCGGTGCTTATTAATTGAAATATTCAAAACACTATTTTTAATTTCAGTGAGGTAAAAAACATGAAAAACACAACACGAAAAATTGTTCTATCATCTATGCTTGCCGCGCTTGTTTGCGTAGCTACTATGATTATTAAAATTCCTTCACCGCTAAAGGGATACATTAATTTAGGCGACTGCATCGTCCTGCTCTCAGGATGGGTTCTTTCACCGGTATACGGTTTTCTTGCCGCAGGCATTGGATCGGCACTTGCCGATTTACTCTCCGGTTATGCAACATATGTACCGGCGACCTTTATTATAAAAGGCGTAATGGCAATTATTGCATACTTCGGGTTTACCGTATTACAAAAGAAAGTCGGTAATCTTGCGTCAAGAATTATCAGCGGCGTAGCTTCCGAAACGGTTATGATATTAGGATATTTTATATTTGAAGGATTCTTATATGGATTTGTTCCATCTGCTGTAAATATACCTGCAAACGGGGTTCAAGGCATTGTAGGGCTTATCCTTGGCATAATTCTTGTAAAAATATTTGAAAAAAGTAAGATAATGCAACAATAATTGAATTTGCTAAATATTTGTCATAGCAAAAAGTCGGCAATACAATTGGATGCCGAAAAATTAGAACGATACGCAAAGACATAAACTAAATTTTGTCCGATACGGAGGTAATAATTATGAAAAACGAAAAAATTCCTTATAAAATTTATCTTAATGAATCCGAGATGCCTAAGGCTTGGTACAACCTGCGTGCCGATATGAAAAATAAACCCGCGCCGCTTCTCAATCCCGCTACTCATCAACCCATGAAAGCCGAAGAACTTTCGGGAGTGTTCTGTGAAGAGCTTATCGCACAGGAACTGGACAATGATACTTCTTATTTTGAAATTCCCGAAGAAATTCGAAACTTTTATAAGATGTATCGTCCTTCGCCTCTTGTTCGCGCATATTGCCTTGAAGAAAAGCTCGGCACGCCCGCTAAGATCTATTACAAATTCGAGGGTAACAACACCAGCGGATCTCACAAATTAAACTCCGCAATTGCACAGGCCTATTATGCGAAAAAACAGGGGCTGAAAGGTGTAACCACCGAAACGGGAGCAGGTCAGTGGGGTACTGCGCTTTCCATGGCATGTTCCTACTTCGGTCTTGACTGTAAGGTATATATGGTAAAATGCTCTTACGAGCAAAAACCTTTCCGCCGTGAAGTTATGCGCACCTACGGCGCGTCTGTAACTCCTTCACCGTCTATGGAAACCGAAGTCGGCAAAAAAATTCTTGCTGAACATCCGGGTACTACGGGAAGTCTTGGCTGCGCCATTTCAGAAGCGGTGGAAAAAGCGGTTACAAGTGATGGTTACCGCTATGTTTTGGGCAGTGTTCTTAACCAGGTTCTTTTGCATCAGTCGGTCATCGGTCTTGAAACCAAAGCCGCCCTTGATAAATATGGTATTAAGGCCGATATTATCATTGGATGTGCAGGCGGTGGCTCTAACCTCGGCGGCCTTATCGCACCGTTTATGGGCGAAAAATTACGCGGGGAAGCTGATTACCGCATTATTGCCGTTGAGCCTGCATCCTGCCCGAGCTTTACAAGAGGCGTATACGCCTATGACTTCTGCGATACGGGAATGGTTTGCCCTCTGGCGAAGATGTATACTCTCGGTAGTGATTTCATCCCTTCTGCAAACCATGCGGGCGGTCTTCGTTATCACGGTATGAGTTCTACATTGTCGGAGCTCTATCATCAAGGGCTAATGGAAGCCACCTCTGTTAAGCAGACCGACGTATTTGAGGCGGCAGAATATTTTGCAAGGGTTGAAGGAATACTTCCTGCTCCCGAAAGCTCCCACGCTATTCGTGTGGCTATCGACGAAGCACTTAAATGCAAGGAAACCGGCGAAGAAAAGACCATTGTATTCGGTCTTACCGG
>JBGVDX010000083.1:0-8365 GCA_045119575.1 Acutalibacteraceae bacterium | reverse complement strand
GTGCCGCCAATCGACGGGTTGCAAGGGCAGTTACCTACCCAGTCCATGCTAATCGTAAAAACGACCGTTTTGCAACCAAGCCTTGCCGCCGCCAAAGCCGCCTCAATGCCTGCGTGACCTGCGCCGATTACGGCAATATCGTATTTTTCTGCAATATAATCCATATAATTCTTCCTTGTGGACGCAGTAAAGCGGAGGGCGCATCGTCCCGCCCGCTACGTGCAAATCCTTATTTTCCTACGCAAAATGACGAAAAAACCTCGTCAACTATCGTTTCGCTTACCCTTTCGCCCGAAAGCTCGCATAACGCCGCAATCGCCTCGTCAAGCATAACGCCGACGGCGTCGAAGGTAAGCCCCGCCCTAAGCGCGGCTTCGCCCTCGTTAACGGCGTTTTCGGCTCGCAGCACGCAGTCACGCTGTCTTTCGGTGGTCAAAATGCCCGCCGACGGGTCAATGCTGTCCACGCCGACCGTTTCGGCTACCGCTTTGCCGATTTTGTCGGCGCCGTCGCCCGTTTTTGCCGAAACGGTTACAACAAAGGGTACGCTTTCGTCAACTAAATTTGTATTGATTTGTGACTCTAAGTCACTTTTATTAATTATCGCAACCGCCTTTTTTCCGCTCAACGAGGAAATAAGCGCCAAATCGTCTTTGTCCAGCGGACGTGAGCCGTCGAACACCGCCAAAATAAGCGACGCCGTCTCAATCCTGCCGCGGGCCATGTTAACGCCGATTTTTTCAACCTTGTCGTCGGTATCGTGAAGCCCCGCCGTGTCGGATAGGCGTAGCTTAACCCCGCCGACGGTAACGCTTTCCTCAACAATGTCGCGCGTAGTTCCCGCAACGTCGGTAACTATCGACCGCTCGCTGCCGCAAAGGAGGTTCATAAAGGTTGACTTGCCAACGTTCGGCTTGCCGACGATAACGGTGTCAATGCCCTCTCTTAAAATCCGTCCGTTTTCAAAATCGGATAAAAGGCGGCTTAATTCCTTTTCGGCAAATTGAAGCCCGTCGAAAAGCTCGTTTTCGTCAACCTCGGGCACGTCCTCGTCGGGGAAATCGACCCACGCCGACAAATGCCCCGCAAGGGTAACCAGTCGGCTTCTTATCTCGCCTATTCGGCGGTACAAAACGCCCTCCCGTCCCGAAATTGCGGCGGCGTGTTCAAGCGAGCTTTCGGCGCCGATAAGCTGCATAACCGATTCGGCGGCGGACAAATCCATTTTTCCGTTTTCAAAGGCTCGGCGGGTAAACTCCCCCGCCTTTGCGAGCCTTGCACCCGACTCAAGCACCGCCGCAAGCACACGCTTCAAAATGTATACGCTTCCGTGGCAGGAAAATTCGACCACGTTTTCGCCCGTAAACGAGTGCGGCGCCGTAAATTTAAGCGCAACAACCTCGTCAACCTCGCCGTTTTTATCGAATACCCTGCCGTAAAGGGCGTGATACCCCGAAATTTCGGCTATTTTCTTGCCGCTGACCGACCGAAAAACCGCGTCGGCAACGGCGAACGAGTCCTCGCCCGAAATGCGAATTACGCCTATGCCCGACGAAACGAGCGGCGTCGAAATGGCGGCGATAACCTCGCTCATGCCTTAATCCTCATCGAAATGTCAAAGGCGGCAACCGAATGGGTAATAGCGCCGACCGAAATAATGTCAACGCCCGTTTCGGCTATCGCGCGGATGGTGCCCTCGCAAACGTTGCCCGACGCCTCGCAAAGCGCCCTGCCGCCAACTATTTCAACCGCCTTTTTCATTGTCTCGCAGTCCATGTTGTCTAACATAATAACCTCGCAGCCGCTTTCGACCGCCTCTTTAACCTCGTCAAGGTTGCGCGTTTCTACCTCAATTTTTACCATGTGACCTAATTTTTCGCGCAACTTGTTAACCGTAGCGGTAATTCCGCCGCCGGCGTCTATGTGGTTATCCTTTAACATTGCGCCGTCGGAGAGGTTGAAACGGTGGTTTTTGCCGCCGCCGCAGGTAACGGCGTATTTTTGCAATCCGCGAAGCCCCGGCAAGGTCTTTCTTGTGTCGGTAACGGCGGCGTTTGTGCCCTCGCAAAGGGTAACAAGTCGGTTTGTCGCCGTCGCAATGCCCGACATATGCTGGATAAGGTTAAGCGCCGTTCTTTCGCCGATAAGCAAAAATTTTGCGCTTCCCGTCATTTCGGCTATAATGTCGCCCTTTTTAATTTTATCTCCGTCCTTAAAATATGCCTTAAACGAAATTTTCTCGTCAAGCATTTCAAAAACACGCTTTGCGACGTCAATTCCGCACAAAACGCCCTCCGCCTTTGACACAAAATACGCCTCGGTTTGCTTATCCTCGTCAAGGAGCAGTCCCGTCGTCGTGTCGATATAATTAACGTCCTCGTTTAGCGCCGCTTTAATAATATCGTCTACGTAAAACTGTAATAATGTCATTTTTTAATTCCACCTTTTATATAGCACTTTTAAGTATAATTTCCGCTATTTTAACTAAGCTTTTCGCCTCGCAGTATTCGGGAGTAACGGCGAACCCGCCTTTTTCAAGTCGGTCGCTTATTTCTTTAATTTTTCTAAGCCCCTTTTCGGCGGCTGTCGGGTCGGGAAGCACGAAATAGGAGCGTTGCATAATCTCCCTGATGGTGGTTCTCATTCCCGCGGGCAAGGGAGCGCCGTCCTCGGTCGAGGTTGCCACTACGTTGCCCCTAAATTCAAAGTCGTTTCGGCTCATGATATGCTCGGCGGCTCGGCGGCCGAACACGAGCGCCTCCAAAAGGGAGTTTGACGCAAGCCGATTTTTTCCGTGAACCCCCGTGTGGGCACATTCGCCCGCCGCATAAACTCGGTCAAGCCTCGTTTTGCCGTCAAGGTCTGTGTCAATTCCGCCCATAAGATAATGTTGGCAGGGGAAAACGGGAATCGGGTCTTTCGTGATGTCAACGCCTTCTTCAAGGCATTTTGCGTAAATCATCGGGAATCGGTTAAGCAAAAATTCCGCCGAACGGTGGGTGATATCAAGGTAAAACCGCTCGCTGCCCGTCTTTCTTGATTCCAAAATAACCGAACGTGACACAACGTCACGCGGGGCAAGCTCAAGCCGCTCGTCGTATCGGTGCATAAACCGCTTTTTGTCGCAATTTAAAAGGTATGCGCCCTCTCCTCTTACCGCCTCGCTTATAAGGAAGCGTTCTCTGCCCTCGGCGGCGGCGAAGGCGGTCGGATGAAACTGAACGTAATGCAAATTTTTTATCTTGGCGCCCATGTAATATGCCGCCGTAATGCCGTCGCCCGTCGCAATAGCCGAGTTGGTGGTGTATTTATAAACTCTGCCTATGCCGCCCGTCGCAATTATCGCATACGAGCCGCCTACGGCTTTAATCCCGTCGGGGGTAATAAATTCGGCGATTACGCCCTTTGCCGTTTCGCGCATATTTACCATGTGCAGGTTGGGTATAACGTCCACGTTTTTGCATTTTTCAATCTCTTCAACCAACGCGTCCATTATCGCCCGTCCCGTCGAATCCTTACGGTGAATAATGCGGTTGCGGCAATGTCCGCCCTCAAGGGTCATGTGCAGCTCGCCGTTTTCGTGCCTGTCCCACTCAATGTTCATGCCGAGCAGCCGCCTTAAATCGTCGGGCCCCTCTTTTACAAGCACCTCAACGGCTTCGTAGTTGTTTTCCTGACCGCCCGCAATCATGGTATCGTTAATGTGCAAGCCGAAGGAATCGTTTTCGGTGTCCAAAACGCCGGCTACGCCCCCCTGAGCAAGGGAGGAGTTGCAAAGGAAAATATCCCTTTTCGACGCAACCAAAACCTTAACCGAGTCGTCGAAATTAAGCGCCGCATAAAGCCCTGCGACACCGCCGCCTATTATGATTACATCATACTGTTCTTTCATTTTGGTGGATTTTCGCTTCCTTTCAGCCGAGCCGCAGCATTTCGTCAATGCTTTTCTTTGCTTTAATGCGGCTTTCCTCGTCTAAAACGATTTCCTCGCCGCCTTTTCCCTCAACCGCCGCTAAAAGACAGTCGAGCGTAGTAAACTTCATGTCGGGACAAACAAGCTTGTCCGCCGCAAGCTGATAAAATCCGCGGTCGGGATGCTTTTGTGACAAATAATCACATACGCCCGTTTCGGTGCCGATAATAACCTCTTTGTCGGTTTTGTTAAGGCAAAAATCAATAATTCCGCTTGTTGCGCCAACGTAATCGGCTAACGCAACAACCTCGGCGGGCGCCTCAGGGTGTACGGCGAAAAGCGCGTCGGGGTGCATGGCTTTTGCGGCGGCAACGTCCTCTGCTGTGAGTGCGTTGTGTATCGGACAACAGCCGTCCCAAAGTATAAATTCCTTTTCGGGCAATGCTTTTTTTACGAATTCGCCTAAATTTTTATCGGGAACGAATAAAATTTTATCGGTACCAAGCTTTTTACAAATGTTAACCGCGCTTGACGAGGTAACGCAAACGTCCGCCTCGGTTTTAAGCGCAGCGGTTGTGTTTATGTAAGCGCAAACGGTAACGTCGGGGTTGGCCGCCTTAAACTCGGCTATTTCCTTCGGGCCAACCTGCTCCGCCATGGCGCATTTAGCCTCGGGCGCCGCCAAAATAACCTTTTTTTCGGGGGAAAGCATTTTTACCGTCTCCGCCATAAACCTAACGCCGCAAACTATCACCGTGTCGCAGTCGAGCTCTTCCGCCGCCTGAGACAGCTTGAACGAGTCGCCCGTAATGTCCGCAACGTCAATGATTTCGGGCGTTTGGTAGGTGTGAGCAAGGATAGCAACGCCCCGCTTTTTCTTTTCGGAAAGTATTTTTTCCATCTTCATTTGGGTAGTCATTTTGAAACCTTCTTTATAAAAATCTACAAAATATCCATTTTATCACCCTACATTATACACCACAAAAGTAAATATTACAATGACAATAAAGAAAAATTTAAGTCGGTATCGGCTACCCTCTTGACAAGGCGTATCCGCCGTGCTATACTATACCCAAACATATGAGCAACTGTTCATATGTTTGATTGAAAAAATGATTTTTTGGAATAGAAATTTTAACGAAAGGGGAGAGGTGGCAATGATTTACGAATATTCGCTTGACGGGCTTAGCTGCGCCGCCTGCGCCGAAAAAATAGAACGGGAGGTGGGCCGTCTCGGGTATGTTCAAGCGGCGGGCCTTAATTTGGCTACGGCGAGGCTTTCGGTTACCGCCGAAAATCCCGATAAATCAATGCTTTCGGATATCCAGCGGATTGTTCGGTCAACCGGCCACGGAACGGTTGTAAAGGCGCATAACGCCGCCGCCCGCCGCCTTGTCCTTGGCAAGCCGAACGAGAAAAAGGCGGCTCCCACCGAGCAGGTCGAAGTTGCCGCCATCGAGCAAAGCGAAGTTGCCGTCGCTCCCACCGAGCAAGACGGAGTCACCGCCACCGACACCGTCCACGCCACCGACACCGTCCACGCTGACACTGCCCACGACCATGCCCACGACCACGACCATGCTCACGACCACGACCACGACCATGGCGGCGACCAAGCGTGGCTTTTCTGGCTCCGACTGGGCTTAAGCGCAGCCCTTTTCGTCGTCGGAGCCGTCCTCGGCGAAAAAAGCGGCGCCCTCCTGTTTATTTTAGCGGCGCTTATTGCCGGCTACGATACAATAATCGAGGGTGTGAAGGGGCTTATCCGCCTTAATATCGACGAATCTCTTTTAATGTCGGTTGCGGCGGTTGCCGCCTGCTTTATCGGTGAATACCGAGAGGCGGCGATGGTGCTAATCCTTAACTTTATCGGCGGACGTATAGAGGGCGCCGCGGCCCGCAAAAGCCGAAAATCAATCGAAAAGCTTACCGAAATACGTCCCGACACCGCCCGTCTGTTAAGCGGAGACGAAATTCCCGCCGAGGAGGTTGCCGTCGGCACCGAAATCGTTGTCCGACCCTTTGAAAGAATACCGCTTGACGGCGTTGTAACCTTCGGCGCAACCAACCTTGACGCCGCCGCAATAACGGGCGAAAGCGTACCCATCCCCGCCGAAATCGGCACCGAGGTTTTAAGCGGAATGTTGAACGGCGAGGGGCTAATTCACATAAAATCAACGGCGCTTGCGGAAAATTCCGCAGCCGCCCGTATAATAAAGCTGGTCGAGGATTCGGCCGCCGTAAAGGGAAAAAGCGAAAGCATGATAACCCGCTTCGCTAAAATTTACACTCCCGCCGTAATGCTGATTTGTGTTCTTATCGCCGTTGTGCCGCCGCTTATTTGGGGCGATTTCAGCGGCTGGCTGTACAAGGCGCTTGCCATTTTGGTGGCTTCGTGTCCGTGCGCGCTGGTTATATCGGTGCCGCTCGCCTTTTTTGCGGGAATAGGCGCCGCGTCGAAAAAGGGCGTGCTTATAAAGGGCGGAAAATTCGTTGAAAAAATCGCCCTTGCCGACACCGCCGCCTTTGACAAAACGGGCACCGTCACCGACGGACGTCTCCAAATCGACCGAGTTTTTGTTACCGAAGCGGCGACCGAAAGTGACGTTTTGTCACACGCACGCATAGCCGAGTACAATTCGGCTCACCCCATGGCAAAAGCGATTGTTGCCGCCGCCGACTGCGAAATTCCCGACGGCGAGTATACCGAAATTGCCGCCGCAGGGGTAGTTTTCGTCGGGGAAAAAATAATTTTTTGCGGCTCAAAGCGCCTTATGGAAATGCACGGAATTGACGTCACCGCCTTGCCCGAATGTCAGGTTTACGTTGCGGTCAGCGGCCAGCTTATCGGCGGCATCACCTTTGCCGATACGCCAAGAGAAACGGCGGCGAAAACCTTAGCCGAGCTTAAAAAAATGGGCGTCCGAAAAATCGCCCTGCTTACGGGAGATAACGAAAATTCCGCCCAAAAAACAGCCTCGGCGGTCGGCGTAACCGAGGTTCATGCGAAGCTTTTGCCGGAGGATAAGGTCGCCCTTGTAAAGCGGCTCCAAAAAACCGCAAAATCGGTAATTTTCGTCGGCGACGGTGTAAACGATGCGCCGGTTTTATCGGCGGCAGACGTCGGCTTTGCTATGGGACTCGGCTCCGACGCCGCTATTGAGGCGGCCGACGCCGTGTTAACGGGCGATTCGCTGAACGCCTTGCCCGACGCGATAAAAATTTGTCGAAAAACGGTGAAAACCGTTCGGTTTAATATCGCTTTTCCGCTTATAATAAAAGCGGCGGTTATGATTTCGGCGCTCATTTACCCGATAATGTGGCTCGCCGTGGTTGCCGACGTTTGCGTTATGATAATAACTGCGCTAAACGCCGCAAGACTTATAAAAAAATGAATAAACGCTCCTTTTTTCGGTCAAAATAAAGAAAAAAAGGAGCGTATTTTTTATGAACCAAACCAACCGCTTACTAAGCGAAATTTACAAAACCGCCTCAGTCGGCCGAGATACCATTTCCGCAATAATCAACGCCGCCGACGACGCCGAAATGATACACGAGCTGTCTATGAAACGCGCCGAATACCGCGACATAAAGACGGTTGCGGCGAAAAACCTTGCCCGAAACGGAGTTCGCCCGCCTCACCATAGCGCCGAGGGCATTTCCGCTATGGCAAAAACGTCCATGAAAATGCATCTCATGAGGCGTGACGACCCGTCGGCGCTTGCGAAAATGGTTATTCAGGGCAACACCATGGCGATGATTGGGCTTATCCGCGACGCAAACCGCTATTCAAAGGCTGACGGCGCCGTTATCGACCAAGCCCGAAATTTCGCCAAATCGGAACAAAACTTTATCAACAAAATGAAACAGTTTTTATGAAAACTCGGCGCAAAAACCGACACGGATTATAAAAAAAGCCTCTCGTTGTGGCACCCTCCGTAAGGAAGGTGCCACAGTTATATTCGCCAAAGGCGAGTGATATTGCTTCGCAGTTATATTTGGGCTATGCCCAAGTTATATTCGCTTCGCGAGTTTTGGGGCGAATATTATATCACTGAAACTGCAAGTTTCAATATCACTCTTTAGAAATATCTCGCCAAAGGCGAGGTATTCTAAAGAATATCACTGTGAGACCTGTCTCACAATATCACTTAATATTCTTATTTTTGAGATAGGTTAATTTTAAAATATGTACTCCCGTTACGCACATTTTGAAAGTGCGTAACCCACTATGACACTTTCAAATAGAAAGTGTCAATTTTTATATAAAAAATGAATAAGGGAGAACACTTCTTTACGAAGTGTCTCCTTTTGAGGCGGTTTTTTTATATTATTATAAATTCCGTATAACACAAAGAGATGATAAATAAAAATCCCCCCTGTGCCTTAAAGCGCAGGGGGATAACATATAGACTGTAAAATTACTTAATAACTCTAACTCTGATAACGCCG
>JBGVDX010000082.1:0-3764 GCA_045119575.1 Acutalibacteraceae bacterium | reverse complement strand
TAAAATGCGGTGCCGGAGTTAAACTTTCCCGCCTTTCCGACTTCGCTTGTGAAAACTCCATTACGGGAGCCGAGTTTGCGTGGGGAATACCGGGAACCGTCGGCGGAGCGGTTTACATGAACGCCGGCGCATACGACGGCGAGATGAAGGATATTCTCGTTAGTTGCGAATATCTTACTTCCGACGGCGAGCTTCATACAATGCTTGCGGACGAAATGGATTTATCCTATCGCCATAGCGCATTTAGCGAAAACGGTTACGTTATTGTCAGCGCCACTGTCCGCCTAAAAGCGGGTGATAAAGGCGAAATCCGCGCCAAAATGGACGATTTCATGCACAGACGGAAATCCAAACAACCGCTTGAATTTCCGTCCGCAGGAAGCACCTTTAAACGCCCTGTCGGAGGTTTTGCCGCGGCGCTCATTGACGAATGCGGACTCAAAGGCTACTCTGTAGGCGGCGCCGAGGTAAGCGAAAAACACGCAGGCTTTGTTATCAATAAGGGCGGCGCTACCTGCTTTGACGTAATGCGCCTTGTTGAGCATATTAAAAAAGAAGTCTTTTTAAAGAAAAGCATAAATCTTGAATGTGAAATCCGAGTAATCGGCGAAAAATAATCAAAAAGGAGGGCAGGCATGGAGCTTATAATTGTTACGGGAATGTCCGGTTCGGGCAAATCTCAGGTTATAGATTCAATGGAGGATATCGGCTACTATTGCGTAGACAATGTTCCTGCTTTTTTGTTGCCTACCTTCGTGAATTTGCTTATGGATTCTCAAAATAAGCATGAGCGAATAGCTATCGTTACCGATATCCGCAGCGGCGATATGTACGACGATATTGTAAAGTCGATTACCGTTTTGCGTGACGAATCGGTGCCGTTTAAGTTCCTTTACCTTGAAGCTAACGACAGCGTAATTGAACGCAGATTTAAGGAAACCCGCCGTAAACACCCGCTAATTGACGAGGCTAAGGGCGTTTTACCCGACGCAATAAAGCTTGAACGAAAAATGGTCGGTAAACTGCGCGATATCGCCGATTACACCATTGATTCGAGCGACACCTCGGCTTTTCAGCTCCGTGAACGGGTGAGGGAGATGTTCCTTGATGATAAAAAGGACGGAATGTCTATTTTATGTATGTCCTACGGTGCAAAACACGGGGGAGTCAGCTATGCTGACATCGTCTTTGACGTAAAATGCTTGCCTAACCCCTTTTATGTGCCCGAGCTTAAAAACAAAACCGGCCTTGATAAAGAGGTAAGGGACTTTGTTATGTCCTCTCCGGAGGCGCAGGAGTTGCGCAAAAAGCTTTTTGATATGATAGATTTTCTTATCCCGCTTTACATGAAAGAGGGAAAGAGTCAGCTTATCATAGCCTTCGGTTGTACCGGCGGACATCACCGTTCGGTTACCTTTGCCTTCGAAATGTGCGAGCATTTACGAGCCAAAGGCTTTAACGTTGGAATTAACCATCGCGATATTACAAAATAAGTTTATGCCCTTATCCTTTTTCGGTAAGGGCATTAATAATAGGAGTAAAAATGTCTTTTTCGTCTGATGTAAAGTCCGAGCTTTGCCAAATAAAGTCGCATAAATCCTGCTGTCTTATTGCCGAATGTGCGGGAATGTTGCTTTTTTCACGCAGCTTAACCGATGAAAAAATAAGCTTTTATACCGACTTTGATTTTGTTGCGGAGCATTTGTGTTACTTAATGAAAAAGCGGCTTAAAATTGTCGCAGAACATATTATCACCGACGGCGGAGTAAATAAGGTCGAGGTTATGCCAAGGTGCGACCGAGAAACTATTGTCGCCCGTATGAAAAACGGGGACAAGCCGGCCGACGGGCTTATTCAAAACGAGTGCTGTCTTGCGGCGTTTTTGCGCGGTGTTTTCCTTTCCTGCGGAAGTCTAACCGACCCGAATAAGGAATATCGCCTTGAATTTGTTTGCCCGTCTCATTTGATGGCGCAGTATCTTTACGGCTTTTTATCGGGAATAATCGAAAACCCAAAAATAGCGGAGCGAGACGGCGTTTATTACGTTTATTATAAGCACAGCGAGGCGGTAGAGGATATGCTGACCTTGGTCGGAGCCGCAAACGCCGCGTTGGAAGTAATGGAAATTAAGGTTGAGAAGGATATGCGCAACAAACTCAACCGCGTAAACAACTTTGAAAATGCAAACTTAGCGAAAACGGTTAACGCCGCCGTTGACCAAACGGAAGCGATTGAAAAAATAATTGCCGCGGGAAAACTTGATTCGTTAAGCGACGCTTTACGAGAAACGGCTGTTCTGCGTAAAGATAATCCCGATTCATCGTTGAGCCAGCTTTGCGAAATTTCGGGTTGCAGTCGGTCGGGACTTAATCACCGATTAAAACGTCTTATAGAAATAGCCAACGAGCTTTAAAAAAGGGGGAATACGGCATGGGATTTGTCCACCTTCACGTTCATACTGAATACAGCTTGCTTGACGGTGCCTGCCGTATCAAGGAGCTTGCAAAAGCGGCTAAAAACCTTGGCCAGTCGGCGCTTGCCATAACCGACCACGGCGTAATGTACGGCGCGGTTGAGTTTTACGAGGCTTGCAAGGCGGAGGACGTAAAGCCCATCATCGGCTGTGAGGTTTACGTTGCCGCAAGAAGTCATACCGATAAGGTTCACGAGCTTGATTCCGAAAACAACCACCTTGTTTTGCTTTGTAAGAATAAACAGGGCTATCAAAATTTGATAAAACTTGTATCCAAAGGCTTTGTCGACGGCTTTTACAGCAAACCCCGTATTGACCATGAACTTTTGGAGCAGTATCATGACGGGCTTATTGCGCTTTCCGCTTGCCTTGCGGGCGAAATTCCGAAAGCTCTGGCGGCTAACGATTATAATAAAGCGGTCGATACCGCTAAATGGTACGAAAACGTTTTCGGTAAGGAAAATTTCTTTATCGAAATTCAAAATCACGGTATAGATGAGCAAATCCGAATTTTGCCGCAATTAGTCCGCCTTTCCAAGGAAACGGGTATTCCGCTTGTCGCCACAAACGACGTGCATTATATAGAAAAATCCGACAGCATGATTCAAAAGGTGCTTGTTTGTATCCAAACCGGCCATACTGTTGACGAGGACAACCCGTTAGGTTACGAAACCGATAATTTCTATCTTAAATCGGAAGAAGAAATGGTGGCGTTGTTTTCCGCATACCCCGAAGCTATAGAAAACAGCGGCAAAATCGCCGACAGATGTAATGTTGAATTTACCTTTGGCGAAACTAAGCTGCCTCTTTTTGATATCGGGGATAGAGACCATTTTGAATATTTCCGTGAAATGTGCTATAACGGGCTTTACCGAATTTACGGGGATAACCCCGATAAAACTTTAGTTGACAGACTTGAATATGAGTTGTCAATAATTGACAGCATGGGCTATATTGATTACTACTTGATTGTTCAGGACTTTGTCCGGTATGCAAAGGACCATGGTATCCCCGTCGGCCCCGGACGTGGTTCGGGTGCAGGAAGCCTTTGCGCCTATTTGGTCGGTATTACGGGCATTGACCCGATAAAGCACGACCTGATTTTCGAACGTTTTTTAAACCCCGAACGTGTTTCTATGCCTGATTTTGATATCGACTTTTGCTATGTCCGCCGTCAAGAGGTCATAGACTACGTTGTTCGCAAATACGGTGCCGACCACGTTGCCCAAATCGTAACTTTCGGTACGCTGAAAGCCCGTGCCGCAATAAGAGACGTTGCCCGTGTTCTGGC
>JBGVDX010000081.1:0-9383 GCA_045119575.1 Acutalibacteraceae bacterium | reverse complement strand
GTTTCGGGCGTGAGGCGGCAGGAGCCATTGTAGGCGCCGCTTTCGGGTTTGCGATGTCCCTTGCGTCAAGCGATATGTTCTTTATTGCAGGGGCATACAGCTTAGGCGGAATGACGGCGGGTTTATTTGCACATTTCGGGGCTATAGGCTGCGGCGTGGCTTTTCTTGTAAGCAGTTCGGTTATATTCATACAATCGGGACAAGGCACAAACGGGCTTATATGCCTTTTGGAAATAGCGGTGGCGCTTTTATTCGCGGTATTTACGCCGAAAAATGTGCAAATTTTCTTTTCGGCGCTGTTCGCTCCGTCCCCCGAAATGCCAAGATTAGACGGGCTTCGCAAAACCGTTTCAATGCGGCTTAAAGGCGCCTCCGACGCGCTTAGTAACGTTGATAAAACGCTTAAAAAGGTGTCATACAAGTTAGCTAAAATCAACACGCCGGAATACGACCAGATTTTCAGAATTACCGAAAACGAGGTTTGCGGAAAATGCGGGCTGCGTATGCATTGTTGGGAAAAAGAACGTAACGAAACCATGTCGTCGATGGCGCTGATTATGAAAGAAATTACGACGGGCGAGGAACTAACCGTACCGCTTAAGGATTCCTGTTCAAAAACCGCCGAAATAAAAGAAAAATTGGAAAAGGAATACGGCGATTATCTTTCAAAGCAGGCGGCAAGGCGCAGAATTGATGAAGTAAGGTCGGTTGTATGTGACCAATTTGAAGGAATGGCGGCGATGTTAAACGAGATGGCGATAGATTTCGCAAAATCACGCCGATATGACACTCAAACGGCAAGGCTTATCGGGACAAGGTTAAAAGAACTCGGAATAATCGCAACCGATATTTCTTGTTCAATAGACAAGCACAGCCGAATGACGGTAGAAATACGCACGGGAGTTATGAAACAAATTATAAACCGAACCGAACTTTTAAAATCGGTGTCGTCCATATGCGGAAGAAATTTTGACCCTCCGACGGTTGTTACAAACGAACGCGGAAATCTTATCGTTTTTTCGGAAAAAGCGGTATACTCAATTGATTACGGTATCGCTCAGCATTCATGCAGAGGGGCAAAAATTTGCGGCGATTCGGGCGATATTTTCACCGACGGCAGAGGCAGCGCCGTTATGATACTTTCCGACGGAATGGGTACGGGAGGCAGAGCCGCCGTTGACTCGGCTATGGCGTCGGGGCTTATGGCACAGTTAATAAAGGCGGGGTTCGGCTACGATTGCTCGCTAAAAATGGTCAACTCGGCTATGCTTTTTAAATCGGTAGATGAGTCGCTCGCGACCTTAGACGCCGCAAACATTGACCTTTTCACGGGTCGCATTGACATGTATAAAGCGGGTGCAGCGCCGACGGTAATTAAGCAACACGGATACACGGGTAAGGCGGAATGTTCATCTATACCCGTCGGAATACTACGCGAGGTCAAATTTGACTGTGCGGGAGTGAATTTAGCAAAAGGCGATATCGTGGTTATGATGTCCGACGGGGTTGCGACCGACGGCACCGGTTGGATTTCAAGAGAGCTCACCGATTGGGACGGAGACTCGGCACAGCAATTAGCCGAAAAATTAGCCGATATGGCACTACGCAGGCTTGAAAAGGGGCACGAGGACGATATCACAGTTATGGTTGCGATACTTGAAAATGCGGCATAACGGACTTGTAATACGAATAAGTATATGATAAAATTGACTATTATAAGGAGTTGATTTTACAATGAAAGAGATAAGCGCAAAGGAAATCAAAGACAATATTATTAAACTCATTTCCGACGAATGGATGTTGGTTGCGTCAGGAAACGAGGACGGCTATAACATGATGACCGCAAGCTGGGGCGGTATGGGCG
This sequence comes from Acutalibacteraceae bacterium, assembly GCA_045119575.1. Lineage (GTDB taxonomy): Bacteria > Bacillota > Clostridia > Oscillospirales > Acutalibacteraceae > UMGS1976. The sequence continues at coordinate 7,519 of JBGVDX010000081.1, read as the reverse complement.
AAATGTGGGGCAAAGACGTTGCCGTTACAGTAATAAGGCCTCAACGCTATACCTACGAATTCATCGAAAAAAACGATTTGTTTACCCTTTCGTTTTACGGCGACAAAAAGGATATTCACGCCGTTTGCGGTAAAAAGTCGGGGCGTGATATCGACAAGGCAAAGGAAGCGAGACTTACACCCGTTTTCGATAACGGCACCGTTTATTTCGACGAGGCAAGGCTTGTCGTTGTTTGCAAAAAATTATATGCAAGCGATATGAAGGAGGATAGCTTTATAGATAAAGCTTGCCTTAAATGGTATAACGGCGATTTTCACAGAATGTATGTCGGCGAAATTGTCAAGGTGCTTGTGAAAGAATAAGAATAAAAAAACGCTCCGTACCGATTGGTACGGAGCGTTTTGATTTTTTAATGAAAATTATTCAGCAGCGTTCAATTTTTTGACGATAGCTGACTTCTTGTGAGCTGCACAGTTCTTGTGAAGAATTCCCTTCGCAGCAGCCTGGTCAATGCTCTTTACGGCAGCTTTAACAGCCTCGGCCTTGTTAGCGTCGTTGTTATCAATAGCTGCGTTAGCCTTTTTAATGGAGGTTTTCAGTGCGGAATTGCAAGCCTTGTTACGGGCTGCTCTAACTTCAGCGACCTGAACTCGTTTCTTAGCGGATTTGCTATTAGGCATACTTACACCTCCTTCAAAATTTACAAAATCTCAATAAGCAAAAGTTATCATACCATTTATCATTCAAAATTGCAAGCATTTTTTACAATTATAGCGTAATATTTTTTAAATTAAGCCCTTCTGCACATAATAAAACAAGAAAATAATGTTTACGGAGGGCAAAATGTCTGTCAGAACCGACCTTGCTTTAGAGGAAAAGGAGCTTAATCCCGACTGCAAAAACGGGATTGAAAGCGAAGAGGAAGTACGCGGAGATATTAAAATTACACGCATTAAAATAAAAAATTCGGTCGGCGAAAAAACTATCGGTAAGCCCATAGGCACATATATAACCGTAGAAATGCCGCCGCTTACCGATAACGGCGAGTTGAACGAAACAATAATTGACGCAATAAGCGGCGAGCTGCAAAAGTTCTTGCCGCAAAACGGGCTTGTGCTTGTAGCGGGGCTGGGCAACACGTCGATTACACCCGACGCAATAGGCCCAAAAACGGCAAGCGGTATTCTCGCCACCCGTCACATAGAGGGCGAAATCGCAAGGTCAATCGGGTTAGATGATATGCGTCCCGTAGCGGTCATTGCGCCGGGGGTGCTCGGTCAAACGGGAATTGAAACGGGCGAAATTATAGCCGGTATTGCGGAGCTTATAAAACCCGCCACCGTTATCGTAATAGACGCCCTTGCGTCACGTTGTTTAAGTCGACTCGGCTGCACAGTGCAAATGTCCGACGTGGGAATTTGCCCCGGCTCCGGAGTCGGCAACAAGCGAGCCGAAATAAGCAAGCGTACTGTCGGCGTGCCCGTTATTGCGGTGGGCGTACCGACGGTAGTTGACGCCGTTACGTTAGCGAAGGATTTGACCGGTCACGAATGCAACTCTACCGTTAATCCGCGAGGCGCAAAAATGATTGTAACGCCGCAGGAAATAGATTTGCTTATATCAAGGGGTGCCGAAACCCTTTCACGCGCCGTAAACTGCGCCTTGCAAAAAGATATTGACCGCGATACACTTTTTACGCTTATATGAAAGCTTTTTTCCGTGCGTTTATTATAACGCTTATTGCTACTCTTATACCATTTTTAACCTTTGTCGCCGTTATTTATGCCGATGAAGTGACACGCAAAATCGGGTATGACGACCCGTCCCCTGCTTTTGACATTGACGGCGGCGGGATAGTATTATTCGGTAAGAAATATATGCCGATTTGGGAAAACAAGACAGTAAAAAAGGCGGGGTCATTTCTGACCTCGCCTCAAATAAAGCTTGGAAATATGGTTATTCAAAGGATAGCTGAGTTGATATCTCACCTTTTACCGTAAGAACATTTACGGTACGAAGCCCCTGCCTTTTAGCGTAGGATAAGGTATAATCAGTGCCGCCCTTTGTTCCGTTATATGCCGCAATAAGCAACGACGAACGGTCGACCATATATCGGTTGCGCTCGTGCATACAGCTTTTTGTATAACCGTCGTTAAGGCAAATAACTTCATCGGCGGTATCGAGCAAATCGGCATAACGGTTTCGCTCTTCGCCCGACCACAGCTCCGCTTGACCTCTAAAGGGCAAGACGCAAACAAGGCGTATTTCGGGGTATGTGTTTCTAAGCTCGGCAACCGCTTCGCCAAACAAAAAATCCCCGCCACGGCAACCGCCGCACATGAAAACGGTATATTGGTCAAAAATTGCGTCCTCTACCGCTTTATAGATATGCTCGTAAACGGCATCCTCTTCATCGTATAGATAAAGCGATTCGGGACGATGGCCCGTAAAGCAACAAACATTTGCTCTGTTCATTATTTCTCCTTGAGAAGGTTGTTAAGCTCCTCCATAAAGGTGTTGATATCTTTAAACTGGCGGTAAACCGAGGCAAAGCGGACATATGCAACCTCGTCAACCGCTTTAAGCTTGTCCATAACAAGTTCGCCGATACGTTTAGTTGATACCTCACGGTCAAGCGAGTTGCTGATAGAGGCTTCGATTTCGTCAACGATATTTTCCATAGTGTCAAGGGAAACGGGACGCTTTTCGCAAGCACGCACAAGACCGTTTAAAAGCTTTTCTCTGCTGAACGGTTCACGGGTTTTATCCTTTTTTATAACAATTATAGGTAAGCTTTCGATTATTTCGTAGGTAGTAAAACGCTTTTGACAATTAAGACATTCTCTGCGGCGGCGGATGCGTTCGCCCTCGTCAGTAGGTCTTGAGTCGATAACCTTGCTCTCTTCAAATCCGCAATAGGGACATTTCATTTTGTGTCACCGTCCTAAAAATTGTGTTTACATAAGCGATTATAACAAATTTTCGCAATTAATACAAGAAAAATTTACTCTTTTTTAACAAATACCGCGCTCTTTATGTCAAGTTTTTCAGGATTATAGGAAACTATGATTTCGATTGTGCCGATTTGCTCATATGTGCCGTTGTCGTACACTACGTCAACCGATACAAAGGCGCTGATTTTGCTGCCCTCGGCTTTAAATTCTACAGTTCGTCCGATTGCGCCCGCAAGATAGTTTCTTGTCGTGTCGCTATTTTTATGGTCTATGTCGTACGACTTGCCGTCGACGGAAACGTTGATTTTATTCGTTTCGGTGTCGTGAGTAACCCCGATTATTTCTTTAAGCTTTGAAACCAAATCCATAGCGGTCATTCCGGCGTCGTAATAAATCGGTTTATCCTCGCCGTGAGCCTTGAATTTTATTACATGAACTCCGTGTTGGCTTTCGCCCTTTTCGTCGGTATTTTTCTCGATAACAACTATTTCGGTTTTGCCGTCACGGTCAATATCATAGCAATTAAGTTCGGGCATATTCATTCCGTCATATATGTTTATCCAATCGAATTGGCTTGCTACGCCGTTGTCCAAAAGAACAAATCCGTATGGTGGAGTGCCGTAAAGATAAACTTTATTATCCTCGTCCGACGCAAGCAAGGGAAAAGTATTTGTGTCCACATTAGGTTTATCGTCTTCAAAATTCGCAACGTAGTAATTCACTTGGTCGTTATGGAAAAAGGCGTAATAAACGTTAAAAGCAAGGCTTGCAACAAGCAAAACCGCCAAGATAACCGAAACTAAAACGTGGGTATTTATTTTTGATTTCTTTTTTTCGGGCAGGTCAAAAACAAACTCCGTTATACCCGAATTATTTTTATCTTTCAAGGAAAATCACCTCTTATTTACCATAAATCATACCTTATTTTGACCAAAAAAGCAACCGAGGTATTTAATTATTGAAAAGGACGCATAAAATAGGTATAATAAAATCATATTTCCAAAGGCAGGTTATTACATGAAAACATATAAAGTTTATTTAATACGTCACGGCTTGACCGAGGGCAACCTTAAAGGTCAGTTTATCGGACGTACCGATTTGCCCGTTATTCCCGAGGGCATTGAAATGCTTAAAAGAATGAAGGACAAGTACGTTTACCCTGAGGCTGAGCTTTTTTACATAAGCCCGATGTCAAGATGTAAACAAACCCTTGAAGTTCTTTATCCCGACGCCGACCCGATTGTTGTTTCGGGGCTTATTGAGTACAATTTCGGCGATTTCGAAGGTAAAACCCACGACCAGTTAAAGGATAACGAGGATTACATCAAATGGTCAACCTATAACGACCTTGAGGCTTCTGTGCCAAACGGAGAAAACACAAAGGAGTTTGTCACCCGCGTTGGAACAGCGTTTAACAGTATTATTAAGCACATGATGACAGAGGGCAAGACAACGGCGGTTGTTTGCGCCCACGGCGGTGTTATATCGACCATACTTGCCGCATACGGATTGCCGCAACAGGGTATTTCCGACTGGGAATGCATGAACGGAAAGGGTTACTGCATACTCATTAATCCGACGATATGGATGAGAGGCGGAATGTTCGAGGTTGTGGGACACGTACCCTTTGAAAAAGACGAAGAATTAGACGAGGAAGAATAAAAAACAGCACTTGATTGGTCTTTCAATCAGGTGCTGTTATTTTTTATGGTATGGCGGCGGAGGTTGATATCCGCTTTAAAATCGCCCAAAAATAAATATAGGTTACGCCATATTTATCAAGCAACAAAATAAGTTTCAAGATTATTTCGGAAAAAGCATGCACCCCGATGAACGCAGGCGTTCTATCATTTTGCGTAAGCTTTCGCTTGTTGTATCAAAATGCTCCGCAAGGCAGTCAATACAAAGGAACCTATCCGCCATTCGGTCAACCGTTTTTCTGAAAAGTCCGATTTCGTCGGCGGAAAGCTCCTTTTCGCATTTGTAACAGTTAGCCATTATTTCTTAATGGGCTTTATACGGAAACATACGGTGCCGTGCGGCTCAACGTAGTTGCTCATACTGTCGCCGTCATATAATCTTTTTTCGCCGCTGAAAACATCGGTAATTTCGAATTTAAGACCGCAGTTAGCGGGATATCCGATTTCCTCAAAGAAAACGGGAATCATGCCCTTATTATTCGAGAAATTAAAGGAGGCTACGGCAAAATCGCCGTTTTCAAGTTTTTTTACTAAGGTTACAGCATCGGTGCAACCCCAACCAAGAGTAAGCTTAAACACCTGACGGCAATCAGGGTCCTGATTAATTGCGATAAGCTCCTTATTAGTTACAAGAGCTTTTATCTCGTCATCCATTTCACGAATATCCGAGCCAAGCATTAACGGCGAACCCATCATGCACCAAAGTGTAAACTGCATTTTATAATCGGCAGCGGTACAGCCCTCGGTTCCGACATGGCCTTTACCGAACATACCGACGGTAAGCATATCCATATCGTTAAAGCAACCGGGAGTATTAAACGACTGCTTATCAATTTGGCTAAGGGCAATATTTTTCATGCTTTGGAAATTATCGAAAATATCCCCCGTTGAACGGTACATATGCGCGCCCGTTGAACGAATCCACGAATAGACATCATCTCTGCCCCAGTTGCAGGCGGAGAAAAGAATATCTCTTCCACAAGCGCGAAGGGCGTTACCCATACGGTGGTAAAGGATTTTGCCGTCGGTTGTATTGGGTTTAAAGCAATAGTCGTATTTAAGATAATCAACTCCGTATTCAGCGAAGGTTTCGGCGTCGATAAACTCGTGGTCAAAGCTGCCGGGATAATCGGCGCAGGTGCGAACACCGGCGCAGGAATACATACCGAATTTAAGGCCCTTTGAATGGACATAATCGGCAACGGCTTTCATTCCGTTGGGGAATTTTTCCGGATCGGCAACAAGGCGCTTGGTTTCGGGGTCGCGTTCTTTTTTTGACCAACAGTCGTCGATTACAAGATATTCATATCCAGCGTCACGGAGTCCGCTTTCGACCATGGTATCGGCGATTTCCTTTATCATTTGCTCGTTAATATTTTCGGCAAATGTGTTCCAAGTATTAAATCCCATAGGGGGACGGGTTACTAACATATGTATCTCTCCTTAAAGCGTAATTGTTATGTTACGGTTTTGCATTTCGTATTGGCGATATTTAACGCCCGCGGAATCAAGCATTTTTTTAGACGCCTTTATTTCGTCGGTATCGCCGTATTTGTCGCTCATGTAAATTATTTCGGAAATACCCTTTTGGATAATAGCTTTTGCACATTCGTTGCACGGGAAAAGGGTTACGTAGCAACGGCTGTTTTTCATTGAACCGCCGTTATAGTTAAGTATTGCGTTAAGCTCCGCGTGGCAAACGAAGGCATACTTTGTATCAAGCACGTCACCGACTCTGTCCCACGGATAATCGTCGTCGGAGCAACCTCTCGGCATACCGTTATAGCCAACCGTCATAATACGGTTTTCGTCGCTGACTATACAGGCTCCGACCTGAGTTCCGGGGTCCTTACTGCGGTGGGCGGAAAGAATGGCAACGCCCATAAAGTATTCGTCCCATGAAATATAATCGTTTCTTTTCATTCTGTTAAAATCGCCTCCTGTTTCTAATAACAAATACGGACACACAAAAATCATTCATGTGTCCGTGAAAAGTCATATTGAAATATCGTGAGCAACCTTGTGCAAATCAAATTCGTAGCTTTTCTTTTCGTTAAGAGCTTCGAAAATATCTTTGTCGACAATTTCGCCTTTGCTAAGGCATACTACACGGTTGCCAACACCGTTTTTGAGAAGCTTTACGGCATGGTTGCCCATGTTGCTCGCCATTACGCGGTCACGAACGGTCGGAGAACCGCCGCGCTGAACATGACCGAGGACGGTTGCACGGCTTTCGATACCGCATTTAGCTTCGATTTCTTTCGCAATTTCGTCAACGTGACCGACACCCTCGGCAACAACGACGATAAAGTGTTTCTTGTCGGAAGTTTTGGTTTTCTCGATTTTACGGATAACGTCCTTTTCAATATCGAACGGAACCTCCGGAACAAGAATAGCGGTTGCACCGACGGCAATACCGGTATGAAGCGCAATGTAACCCGCACGGCGACCCATAACCTCAACGATAGTACAGCGTTCATGAGACTGAGCTGTGTCGCGGAGACGGTCAACCATTTCCATGGCGGTGTTCATAGCGGTATCAAAGCCGATAGTATATTCGGTTGAAGAAATGTCGTTATCAATGGTTCCGGGGATACCGACGCAAGGAAGTCCTCTTTCAGACAGGTCACGGGCGCCACGGTAAGAACCGTCGCCGCCGATAACTACGATACCGTCAATGCCGTGTTTGCGGCAGTTGGCAATAGCTTTCTGCAATCCGGCTTCTTCCTTAAATTCAGGGCAACGGGCGGTATAAAGCATAGTGCCGCCGCGATGGATAATATCGGAAACGGAGCGCAGGTTTAAGTCAACAATTTCCTCGTCGATAAGACCGGCGTATCCACGCATAATTCCTTTTACCTGAAG
>JBGVDX010000080.1:0-1202 GCA_045119575.1 Acutalibacteraceae bacterium | reverse complement strand
GTGCGTATATGATTCAACCTTACTTGTATAAACGTCGGCATAAATGTTGTTTGTTTTTGTTTTCTTTGCAAAAACAACGGGAACATGAAAATATTGAGCAACAATACAGGCAATACCGATGCCGGATGCTTCGATAGTAAGGATTTTATCTATTTTTTCGTTTCCGAAAAGACGAAAAAACTCCTTTCCGACCTCGTTCATAAAATCAACATCAATTTGATGGTTAACAAAACTGTCGACTTTAAGCACATTGCCCTCGCCGACTTTTCCGTCTTTTATGATTCTGTCTTCAAGAAGTTTCATTAAACAACCCCCGATATTAGGAATTTAGAAAAAAACTATATATATTTTATACTATTGTTCGACATATTTCAACCATAGATTTTACAAAAAACAAAATTTAATAACATAATCATTGTTAAAATTACATAATTATAGTTAAAGTAAATTCAGTTTTTCGGCGGCAACAACTACTTGGTCAAAGCTTTTATATGCCCAATTATATACCTCAACCATTTTGGTTGCTTTTTTAATTGTTTCGTTTTTATTTAAAAAAGTTTTAAAATCAAAATCTCCTTCGAACGGCAGCATACAATCCTTACTTCCGTTATGGTCGCTTAAATGAATGTGCTTTAGGTTGTCACCCATGGCGTTAACCATATCATCAATTTCAACACCTGAACGCACGCATTGTTTAATATCAAGAACAAAATCAACGTTATTTCCAAGCGCTTTTTTCATATCGGTAATAAACTGAGGGCGGCTGCTTAAATATAAATTTACATTTTCCTGAGCAAGGGAAACTCCGAGTTCTTCTCCCCGACGTCTCAGTATATCAAACCGTTCGAAATAAGCGTCGTCACTTATCCCGCCGGAAGTTTTTCCCCCGTGGATTATAGCGTATTTTGCGCCAAGCACGGCTCCCGCGTCAAAAAGGCTGTCCACAAACGGCAAACAGTCATCAAAGCGTCGCTCGTAATTAGAAAATATCAGATACGGTTCATACGAACAAAAATAAGAGTGAACCGCTATAATATTCATGCCGTAAGAATCGGCAAGACGTTTAACCTTGCTTAAAAATCGAACGTTGGTTTCAGATTGGCTGTTTAAAAAAATTTCGATATTTTTAACGCCGTTTTTACCTAAAAACTCGACCGAATCTTCGGTAAGATTCGGGTAAAAACAAGCGGTTGATATTCCTA
>JBGVDX010000079.1:0-1270 GCA_045119575.1 Acutalibacteraceae bacterium | reverse complement strand
TGGCGGAGCTGTTCCTCGTTGGCGACAATTTGCATTGCTCGACCGCCTAAAACAAAGCTCGGTCTTACTAATACAGGGTATCCGATTTCGGCGGCGGCGTTTACGCCGTCTTCAATTTTTGTAACGGCCTTGCCCTGCGGCTGAGGAATACCGAGTTCCTTAAGGATTTTTTCGAAAGAATCGCGGTTTTCGGCACGTTCGATTGCGGCGCAGTCGGTACCGATAATTTTTACGCCGCGTTTCATAAGCGGCTCGGCAAGGTTAATCGCAGTTTGGCCGCCGAGAGAAGCAATAACGCCGTCGGGCTTTTCAAGCTCGATAATGTTCATAACGTCTTCGGTTGTAAGCGGCTCAAAATAAAGCTTATCGGCGGTGGTGTAGTCGGTAGATACGGTTTCGGGGTTATTGTTGATGATAATAGCCTCGTAACCCGATTTGCGAATGGTCATTACGGCGTGAACGGTTGAATAGTCGAACTCTACACCCTGACCGATACGGATAGGACCTGCGCCCAAAACAACAATCTTTTTCTTGTCGGATATAATTGTATCGTTTGTTTCGGCATAGGTTGAGTAGAAATACGGGATATATGCGTTTGTATGGCAGGTATCAACCATTTTGTATACCGGGAAAAGGTTGATTTCCTTACGTTTATTAAATACTTCGATTTCGTTTACGTTCCAAAGCTTGGCGATAAATTTATCGCTAAAGCCCATTTTCTTTGCTTCCTTAAGAACGTCGTTATCCATTACGTTTGCGGCGATAACCTTTTCGAAATCAACGATTTTCTTAATAGTTTCAAGGAAAAGATGGGTAATCTTGGTTACGTCATGCAAGGTATCGACCGAAACGCCGTTTCTTATAAGCTGGGCAACGGCATATATGCTGTCGTCGCGGAATTCCTTGATGTATTCCATAAGCTCGTCGTTCGATTTATTGTCAAACTTAGGCATATGGAGGTGGCAAACGCCGATTTCAAGCGAACGAACGGATTTAAGCATACATTCTTCAAGAGTTGCGCCGATACCCATAACCTCGCCGGTAGCCTTCATTTGTGTACCGAGCGTATTGGCGGCAGAAGCAAATTTATCGAACGGGAAACGTGGGAATTTTGCTACTACATAGTCAAGTCTCGGCTCAAAAGCGGCGTTTGTGTTAGCAATCGCGATATCTTCAAGCGCCATACCTACGGCGATTTTAGCCGTTACGCGGGCAATCGGGTAGCCGCTGGCTTTAGACGCAAGCGCAGACGAACGGGATACACGGGGGT
>JBGVDX010000078.1:0-2565 GCA_045119575.1 Acutalibacteraceae bacterium | reverse complement strand
AGGCCAACGGCCAAATCGCAACCCAGTACGTTGACCTTAACGGCAACGCAACCGACGATATCCAATATAATCCCAACAATTCTATGTGGGCTATCGAGGGTATTTTGTCGCCCGACGGCCGCGTAATCGGCAAGATGGGACATTCGGAGCGTATCGGTGACGGGCTGTACAAGAATGTCGCCGGAAACTACGATATGCAGCTCTTCCGTTCCGCCGTTAAATACTATAAATAAACTATGATTTTAGAGCCGATATTTCCTTGACAATTAGGGGACTGTGTGATATTATAATAGAAACCTTTTCTTTAATTCGATACGAGATATCGGCAAGAAAAAATATTGTTTGTCATATAATGCTCTTTTTGGGCTTGTATTATATGCGTGTTTTTTGCCTGCCGATTAATTTCGGCAGGCTTTTTCAAAAAAAGGAGACCCTATAAATGAATTTAACTTCGTCAAAAAAAGATATGATTATTAAAGTGCTCGCAGAAAACGGTTACACCGCTTGCTGTGACGGTGCCGAATTTTCATCTTTTCTCGACGGTTGTGCTGTTTTCCCCGGCTTTGTTGATGTTCACGTACATCTTCGCGAGCCGGGCTTTATTTATAAAGAAACGGTAGCATCGGGAACAAAAGCGGCGGCTCGCGGCGGCTATACCGAGGTTTGCAGTATGCCGAATTTATTGCCGACCCCCGATAGCATGGAAAATTTACAAATCCAGCTTGACGCTATCGAAAAAGACGCCGTTATCGGCGTTCACCCCTACGGTACAATAACCGTCGGTGAAAAAGGGGAGCAGCTTTCCGATATGGATGCGATTGCGCCTTACGTTATCGGCTTTTCCGACGACGGCAGAGGTGTGCAAAACAACGATATGATGAAAAAAGCCATGCTTACCGCTAAAAACCTCGGCAAAATCATCGTCGCCCATTGTGAAGTGAACGAGCTGCTACGCGGCGGATATATCCATGACGGCGAATACGCAAAAAAACATGGCCACAAAGGCATATGCAGCGAAAGCGAATGGAAACAAATCGAACGCGATATTGAGCTTGTCCGTGAAATCGGTTGTGCTTACCACGTTTGCCACATTTCGACTAAAGAAAGCGTCGAATTAATCCGTAAAGCGAAGGCGGAGGGCCTTGACATAACCTGCGAAACTGGGCCGCATTACCTGCTCCTTGACGACAGCGATTTGCAAGAGGACGGCCGCTTTAAAATGAACCCGCCGTTACGTAGCGCCGCCGATAGATTGGCGCTTATCGAGGGAATTAAAGACGGTACAATCGACATGATAGCCACCGACCACGCACCCCATAGCGCCGAGGAAAAATCCCGCGGCCTTAAATCCAGCTTAATGGGAGTCGTCGGGCTTGAGACCGCTTTCCCCGTTATGTATACGGGGCTTGTAAAAACGGGAGTTATCACTTTAGAAAAGTTAATCGACCTTTTATCAACCAACGCCCGCAAGCGTTTTAACCTACCTCTTTCGGAAAACGATTTCAGCGTTTGGAACTTGAATAAAAAATATACCGTAAACCCCGACGATTTTCTGTCAATGGGAAAAAGCACGCCCTTTGCGGGCAACGAGGTTTTCGGCGAATGTATTATGACTGTACGCGACAAAAAAGCCGCTTATATAAATGGAGGAATTATCAATGGCTAAAAGAACAGACATCAAAAAAATACTTATCATCGGCTCCGGCCCTATCGTAATCGGTCAGGCGGCCGAGTTCGACTACGCCGGCACTCAGGCGTGCCTTGCGCTTAAGGAAGAAGGCTACGAGGTTATCCTTGTCAACTCCAACCCGGCAACCATCATGACCGATACCGTAATCGCCGATAAGGTTTACATGGAGCCGCTCACCCTTGAATATATCGCAAAAATTCTCCGCCACGAACGTCCCGACGCAATCGTTCCCGGTATCGGCGGCCAAACGGGACTCAATCTCGCTATGCAGCTTGAGAAAAAGGGCATTTTGAAGGAATGCGGAGTTCAGCTTTTAGGCACCGGCAGCGAAAGTATCGAGCGTGCAGAGGACAGAGAATTGTTCAAGGAACTTTGCCAGTCTATCGGCGAGCCGGTAATTCCGTCCGAAATCACATATTCGCTTGACGAAGCAAAGGAAGCCGCAAGCAGAATCGGTTACCCTGTTGTTCTTCGCCCCGCATTTACTTTAGGCGGAACAGGCGGCGGCTTCGCTTATAATGAGGAAGAGCTTGTTGAAATCGGCATAAATGCGTTTAAGCTTTCTCCCGTGCATCAGGTACTTATCGAAAAAAGTGTTAAGGGCTATAAGGAAATCGAGTTCGAGGTTATGCGCGATTCTAACGACCATGCAATTACAATTTGCGGCATGGAAAACGTTGACCCCGTCGGCGTTCATACCGGCGACTCAATCGTTGTAGCGCCCATTATGACCCTTAACGACCACGACCTCAAAATGCTAAACGACAGCGCTATTAAGATTATCCGCGAGCTTAAAATTGAGGGAGGCTGTAATGTCCAGTTTGCTCTTAACCCGAATTCCTCCGAATACTACCTCATCGAGGTTAACCCCCGTG
>JBGVDX010000077.1:0-3708 GCA_045119575.1 Acutalibacteraceae bacterium | reverse complement strand
ATTATATCATATTTTCCACTAATTTTTTCGGTTAAATCGCCGCAAAGGAATTTTATTTTATCTTCTACGTGATTTATTACCGCGTTTTCGTTCGCAACACGCACCGCCATTGCGTCGATATCGACGCCGACAGCCTCTTTTACGCCGAGAATTACCGACGAGATTGCGAGTATTCCGCTACCGCAACCGATATCAAGCAAGGTTTCCCCGCCCGTTATAATTCGGTCAAGCTCGGTAAGGCAAAGCTTTGTTGTGTCGTGAGTTCCCGTTCCGAAGGCGGCGCCGGGGTCGATACATAAAACGGTACGGCCGTCCTTGTTATCATAAGTTTCCCACGACGGGCAAACTGCAAGCCGAGTTCCGATTTCGATAGGCTTAAAGTATTTTTTCCAATTCTCCGCCCAATCGGATTCCTTAATGGTCGATGTATCAATTTCGTGGGTAATATTTTCGGCAGTAAAGCGCTCGGAAAGATAGCTTACAGCCTCAAACGGGTTGTCCTCTTCGCTGATATAAATATGAATTATCGCCTTTTCTCTGTCCTTTGCGATAAGCTCCTCGTCTATAAGGTTAATATGCGCAATTTCAAGAGCCATAGGCTCAAGGTCGGAATAATCCTCAATATAAATGCCATAAGGTACGGTCATATTGGCGATTGCCGACGCTTTTTCAACATCCAAACACGGTACCGATATTTTAATTTCTGTCCAGTTCATTTTAGCGCTCCAAATAATAGTTTAGGCAAAACAAAAGACCGCAAAGCATTAGTTTGTGGTCTTTTGTAAATATTTTTAGAAAATTACTTGTTGAACATGCTCATGATGTCGGTAAAATCGCCGTCATCTTCATTGGCGCTGCCGGTATCAAGCATCTTGAACAAATCATCATTCTTGCCGTAGCCGGCCTTAATGTTGCCAAAGTTGGTGGCAATAACGGTCATGCGCATTTCGTCGTTAAGTTTGCTGTCAAGTGAAACACCCCAAATGATGTTTGCATCTTCATGAGCAGTTTGAGCAACGATAGAAGAAGCAAGTTCAACATCTTCAAGTCCGATATCCTCGGAAGCGGTGATGTTGATAATAACGCCGCGTGCGCCCTTCATATCGGTTTCGATAAGCGGGCTGCTGATAGCGGCCTTTGCACAAACCTCAGCCTTGTCACGGCCGGTAGCGGTGCCGACGCCCATATGAGCATAGCCGGAATCCTTCATAACAGCGGTAACGTCAGCAAAGTCAAGGTTTATGTAAGCCGGAACGCTAACAAGCTCGGAAACGCTCTGTACACCCTGACGAAGAACGTCATCGGCGATAATAAATGCGTTCTTAAGAGTAATCTTTTCTTCGGATACGAATTTAAGTCTTTCGTTCGGGATTACGATAAGGCTGTCAACATGCTCAGCAAGACCGGCTATGCCCTTTTCAGCCTGCTCCATGCGGAGCTTACCTTCGAAACCGAAAGGCTTTGTAACGATACCTACGGTAAGGATACCCATTTCTTTAGCAATTTCAGCAACGATAGGTGCAGCACCTGTACCGGTACCGCCGCCCATGCCGGCAGTGATGAATACCATGTCGGTACCCTTAAGTGCGGCAGTGATTTCGTCACGGGATTCTTCAGCAGCTTTTTGGCCAACCTCAGGCTTTGCACCTGCGCCGTGGCCACGGGTAGATTTTTCACCAATCTGAATCTTGTGGGTTGCTTTGGAAAGAAGAAGAGCAGCAGCGTCGGTATTAACGGCGATGAACTCTACTCCCTGTACTCCGGCGTCAACCATGCGGTTAACGGCGTTGCCGCCGCCTCCGCCGACACCTACGACTTTAATTTGAACAACATCTTCAAGCTCGTTTGCGATTTCAAAAGGCATAATTTTTGTCCTCCCATTTTAATATATATCATTGATTTTTTTATCAGTTCAATAGAACTCTTTTGGCGAAATACCGCCAAGGTTAGATATATAATATCATATTTTAATTTATTTTTCAATACATTATACTATATAAAATTTAGGTTTTAGGGCGTTTTCTTAAATAATTTTGCTTATTTTAGCAATATTTTTTAAAATTTGCGTTCATTTGAACTTTTAATCAGTTCTGTTACTCTTTTTTCAAGTTCTCTTGAGATTTTGTTTCAGGAAGTATTCCGTAACGGTCAATTGACTCTAAGGTAAAGTAGCTTTCGTTGTTGCCGTCGACCAAATATTTAAGATTAACCGTTCCCTCGACAACTTCGCCGTGCTTTTGGGTAACACTTTTGATTACGCTTATGGCATTCTTTAATTTTTGGTCAAGATTTTCCGTTGTTCCTACGTCAAGCAAAAGGCGATTATCGTATATAAGCTTTATATCGACCGCGCTTGTAAAGCTGACGGCGGTTATATTTTTTAACCCGCTGTTTTTAATGGATTTATTTAATAAATCGTAAACCTCTTTTATCTCATTTTCCAGCGCAACATTTTTTCCCGCAATTGCTTCCTTTACGGGTATGTTGTAAAGAGAATAATTGGCGTCATACTGTTCGGTTATTTCAAGAATTTTATCATTATAAGCAAGCGCGTAATTATTATTTGCCTTATAAATACGATTGGGTTTTACATCCTTAACCGTAATTTCAAAGGTTGACGGGAATTTCTTTTTCACCGTTGCCGTTCCGATATAAGGGAGTTGTTGTTCAATCCTATCCTCCGCTTGACTAGCATTAGACGTTATAAGGCTATCGCCTATATCAAGTCCCGAGGCCGAAACAATTTGCTCGGCAGTGTAAAAAGAGCTTTTACTTGTAACGGTCACGGCGTTTGCATTAAAAAAAACGGTGAGCGATAAAATTATTACAATTGCGATAATAATTAAAATCACAAAGGAATAGATAAGTATATTTGAGCCGCCGCGCTTTTTTGAGCGCGACTTATTTTTATGCTTTACGGTTTTCTTTTTGACAGTTTGAGAGTTTTTATCTGCCATTGTAGCACCTCTTACGTCTCCTGCACCTTTATTTCAGCACCTATGCTTGCAAGGTTTTCGGTTATATTTTCATATCCTCGGGCAATATGACCCGTATCGGTAATTCTTGTTTTATCTTTTGCACAAAGCCCGCCGATTATCATTGCGGCACCGCCGCGCAAATCGGTTGCTTCAACATTTGCTCCGTATAATGTCGGTACGCCCTTTACTACAGCTACGCTGTCGTGGACTGAAATATCGGCTCCGAGTTTGTTCAGTCCGTCTATGTAGCGATAACGCGAGTTAAATATCTTTTCCTCAAACACCGACGTTCCTTTTGACACCGACGACATCGCTACAAAGAGCGGTTGTGCGTCGGTCGGAAAGCCGGGGTATTCTCCAGTAACTATTGTTCCCGTTGAGTTTAACTTATTAGGGGAAGTCAATTTTATTTCGTTCTCCCCTATTTTCATTTTACAGCCGATGGCGGTATAGTACGGCAAAACGGGCATTAGATGGCTCGGTCTTACTCCGTTTAAGGTAAGCTCCCCTCCCGTTACCGCCGTTGCACACAAATAGGTTGACGCAACAATTCGGTCGGGTTGAACGGAAAATTCGGTTCCGTGGAGCTTTTCCACGCCGTTGATTGTAACAGTTACTCCGCCTACGCCGTGGATATTAGCGCCGCAGCCATTTAAAAAATCGGCAAGGTCGGCGATTTCGGGTTCCTTCGCGGCGTTCCTTATTACGGTTTTACCCTTTGCCAAAGCCG
>JBGVDX010000076.1:0-1763 GCA_045119575.1 Acutalibacteraceae bacterium | reverse complement strand
TTCTGTTCTAAAAACTTGCCACCAAGCTTTTCAAGTGCTTGAATGTATGTATATGCTTGTCTTTCTTTAATGCCAAGTGCCTGCTCGGTATAATCAGAAAACGAATCAAATCCGAGTGCTGTATATAACTTTGCATCTCGCATCCGTTTGAGGTCTTTACAGGTCTCGGTCCAGCAAGCAACTGCCGTATTCGCATTAACGAGGATTCGCTGATGCAATGCAAGTGCTTCCGAATGTTCCTTTGTGATATTTCCCGATGCTGTAACTGTCATTGAATTGTTCATAATTTAACCTCCATTTTTTATGCTGGCATAGATATTGCCGAGTGCTTGATTTTTTCTTTTTGTTCGATATTCTTTTTGACGTTAAGTCTCTTCTTAACCGCCTTTTTCCATTCAGAAAGAATGGCGTCTACTGTTTTTATATCAGGTTGACGATTGAATTTAGACTGTCTTTGAAGGATTGTGCCGTCGGGCTTAACTTCAAGTGTGTAATAAGGCTTAGTCGGCTCGGACGCCTTTCGCAAAAACAGGATATAACTTTCGCCTTTTTCAATTTTGGAAAAGTAATGTCCGCTTGACCCGACACAGTGATGCTGCATATTCCCTTCAAAAACGATGTCCGCTATACCCTTTGGTTTAATAATCTTGTATTCCCCGATATCCATTTCATAAAGCGTTAGGGTTTTACAGATTTGACCGACTTTTGTAAATTGCTTTCGTAACTCTTTTACTCGCTGGGCGGCATTCTGAGCGGCGATGCGCTCGACTAACTCATCATGTCGACGAATTAATTCTTTCGGTCTGTATATAATTTCGTCGTTAACGTCCAAACCTTGCCGCTGCGCCATTGAAAGATAGTCTTTCCAGGTGTTAATTATCGATTTTATCGACTTGCGCGATTCTTCATGCTGTCGTTGTAGATAATTTGAAACCTGAACAGGGGACATTTTTGGTACTATGAATGATATCGTAGATGGACTAAGATTGTTTTTTTCAAACCATCTTATTGCCGTCTCAGTCAATTTACATCCTTGCCGCTTTTCCTCTTGCAACCACTTCAAGTACAACAGGCCGCCATCAGCTTGTCGCAAGCGATTTATTCTCTGTTTATCTAATTTCAATACCGACTGCGCATCCTTTCCCGTTACATTAACGCACGAAGGCATATACCAATCAGAGAATTCTTCAGACAGTTCGCACGCCAGTCTCTTAAACCTGCCTTGGAAGAAATATTCATAGCAGCCTGTAAGCCACTCATACCGCATCAGTTTGTTGTATTGAAGTTTCCATCCTGCCACGGCCATTTTGTCGAGTCGAACGTGAGCATAAATAGTCCCGTCGAGGGCTTCTTTTACTCCATTCGGGTAACAATAGCAGCTAAACGTGTGTTTGTTATACGGGTTTCTGTCATTCCATATTTGACCGTACTCGTCTGCTTCATGGCGCTGGCCATAATAAACCTTTGCATAACGAGGCTTGCTTTTCTTGCCGGTTATCTGCTGTACGATGTCTTTATTTGCTTTCGGAAGGGTTATACGTATTTCTTCATACGGCCGGATGTCCACGTTGCCTTTTTCATACTTGGCACAAACCTTGAAGTGACGAGCTACGCTTGTTTCTTCATCCATCTGCTGTATTATCATCACTCGTTCTTTTTCTTCAATGCGCGACTGACGGCGCTTTACGATTGCAACAAGACCGCTTCGACAACATAAACGTTGCTCATTGTGCTTCGCTTTTTTAAAAGTATGAGTCTTACCA